>JAFTMU010000188.1 GCA_017452215.1 Clostridia bacterium | reverse complement strand
GGAACCGGAATGGTCGTTGCGGTTCTTGACACAGGATTGGACTACTACCACACTGCTTTTTCTATCAACAATTTTGGAGCCGATCTCTCCAAGCTCGGTTTGACCTTTGAGCAGGTAGAAGCCGTGGTGAACGATACAGTTGCATCCGATCTGCAAAGCGGATTGACTGCATCGGACGTTTTTGTCAATCAAAAGGTCCCCTTTGGGTTTGACTATGCCGATAAGGACTCGGACGTTTATCCTATCCAGAGCCATCACGGCACACACGTTTCCGGTATCATTGCCGGAAAGGATGATGAAATCACCGGTGTTGCGCCCAATGCTCAATTGGTGGAGATGAAGATCTTTTCCGACACGGCTCTGACTGCCCGTACCTCATGGATTCTCAACGCTTTGGAGGATTGCGTGGTCCTGGGCGTTGACGTGATCAATATGTCCATCGGTACCAGCTGCGGATTCAGCCGTGAGACCGACAAGGAAGCAATCTCCGGTGTGTACGATCGCATCAGAGAGCAGGGAATCAGTATGATCGTTGCGGCTTCCAATAGCTTTAACTCCACTTACGGTTCCGAAAAGAACGGTAACCTGGGCTTGACCTCTAACCCCGATAGCGCAACCGTTGGTTCTCCCTCTACCTATGAAGGAGCTCTTTCCGTTGCCTCTATCAGCGGTACCAAAACGCCTTACCTATTATATAATGGTAAGATTCTTTACTTCAACGAAGCGACCGACCGTGTTGCAGAAGAAAAGAATTTCTTTGATGATCTTTTGAAGGATGGGCAGGAATCTCTGGAGATCGAATACGTAACGATCCCCGGCGCAGGACGCTCTGCCGACTATACCGGCATGGACGTGACAGGTATGATTGTTCTGGTACAGAGAGGATCTACCACCTTTGAAGAAAAAGCCAACGTGGCACAGGATAAGGGTGCCGCAGGTATCATTATTTACAACAACGTCTCCGGTGACATCAAGATGAACGTGGGAGACGCCAAGCTTGCCGTATGCTCAATTGGTCAGGATGAGGGTGAGATGCTTGCCGAAGCGGGAAGCGGGATTTTGAAGATCTCTACCTCCCAGACCTCCGGTCCCTTTATCTCGGACTTCTCCTCCTGGGGACCCTCTCCGAGCCTTGGCATTAAGCCTGAGATTACCGCTCACGGCGGATCTATCTATTCTGCCGTTCCCGGACAATCCTATGACCGTATTTCCGGTACATCGATGGCAACACCCAATATTTCCGGTCTTGTTGCTTTGCTTCGTCAATACATCGTGGAAAATTTCCCGAGCATCAAGGATAACAACGTTGCAGTTAACAGAATGGTGAACTGCTTGATGATGTCAACAGCGGATATTATTATCAACAAAAACGGATTGCCTTATTCCGTAAGAAAGCAAGGCGCTGGTCTTGCAAATCTGGTCAACTGCGCAACCACCTCTGCTTATATTCAGACCTACGACAGAGAAACCGGCGAGATCATGGATAAGACCAAGATCGAGCTGGGAGATGATCCCTCCAAGTCGGGCGTGTATACCTTGACGTTCTCGGTTGTGAATTTCGGAGACGCCGCCTTGAACTATGACATGGATTACTACGTTATGACCGAAGGAGTCAGCGATACCTTGACCACTGACGGTAAGACCACTGTAACCGAGGAAGGATATATTCTTGACGGTGCCAGCGTCGTGATTTCCTCTGTATCGGGTGGCACGCAGAACGGCACGCAGATCACCGTTGCCGCAGGCGCTACCGCGGACGTGAAGGTGACTGTTACGCTCAGCGATGCGGATAAGAAGTATCTGAACGATTCCTTTGAAAACGGCATGTACGTTGAGGGATACATCGTTTTG
>JAFTMU010000015.1 GCA_017452215.1 Clostridia bacterium | reverse complement strand
TCACAGCATTGAGCTTGGCGAAATTGAAGCCGCCGCCGCACGTATGGATGGGATACTGCGGGCTTGTTGCGTATATGATACGGAAAACAAGCGCATTTTACTATATTATACAGGAAATGTAAGTGCCGATGCCTTGCTTTCCTTCCTGCGCACCTATGTGCCCAGATATATGTTGCCTGCTGTTTGTGAGCAGTTGACGCATATGCCGCTGACCCCAAACGGAAAGCTGGATCGGAAGGCTTTATTGGCAAGTGCCGCTTCTATCAAAAAATAAAGAAGGATCGTTTTTAAATTATTTATGCTGATCGAAAAAATACCGCAGAAGGAAATCTTGCACTTTCTGCCACCTCAAGACTTTGGGATTGAGCGTCTGGCATACTATTATCGCAATTGCCGCTATGAGATTTGTGAATACAGCGTTGGCATTAAGCTGATGTATGCCAATGTTTATCGTTATGTTTTTTGTGAGGCGTGCGGGTGCTTGATCTGTCGGGACGAATACGAGGGGATCACATACTTTGACTTTCCGGTTGAAGGTGAGAATGGCGGCGATGTGGAAGGGGCGATTTTAAAAATTGAGGAATATTGCCTGGAGAAGGAGATCACTTTGCGCTTTACTACTCTGCCGGCAGATGCACTTCAGATGCTTTCCGCACGATACGATGGAATTGAACTGCAAAATACCTATCTTTGCAGGGATTATATTTACTCCGTGGAGGACGTGATGCATTTCTCGGGGAAACGGTATGCGGGACAGCGTAATCATATTCGCAGATTTCAAAGATTATATCCGGGAGCTTGCTTCCGTCCATTGACCCAAAACGATCTTCCTGCACTTGAAAGATTTATGAATCGCTTCAATGCACGCTTTCAAAAATCAGAGGGTGAGGCAATAACGGAGCGAGAATCTGCTTTCCGGATACTGCATATGGATCATCATTCGGTCTTTCGTGCCGGATGTATGGAATTGGATGGGGAGATCATTGGTGTAGCCCTGGGAGAGAAATGTGGGGATACGCTGATCGAGCATATTGAAAAGGCGCTTTCTGGTGAGTTTGAAGGTATTTATCCAAGCATTTTTCAGTCTTTTGTGTCGATGTTTGGTCAGGATTGTAAAATGGTCAACCGAGAGGACGATGCCGCTGATAAGGGGCTTCGGACCTCAAAAATGCAATATCATCCATGTAAGATCCTGCAAAAATACGATATGAACGTAAAAAACGTGTTGCATTTTCTTCAGGAGCCTCCAAGCCTGCAGACAGATCGTTTGACCTTGGATAAGATTCGTGAAAGCGATGCCAATGCATACGGAGCCTTGAATCTGGATGATTCACGTAATCGTTACTGGGGATATGACTACCGAATCGACTGGGAAGGGCAAACACCATCGGGAACCGATTTTTGCCGAACGGCAACCGAGGATTTTTCGCAACGCATGAATTTGAGCCTTGCGATCCGATTGGACGGCGAGATGATCGGAGAAGCAGTCCTTTATCGATTTGATAATCGGGGAGGCGCCGAGATCGGTGTGCGGATCTCCGAGGCATATGCCCATCACGGCTATGGAAAAGAGGCTTTTACGGCTCTTGCAGATTGGGCTCTTTACACGCTTGGGGTTACAACTCTTAATGCAAAGTGCTTTCGGCAAAATCAGGCTTCGGAGCGGATGCTCGGTCAATTGATGCAACGTAACGGAGAAGATGAAAAAATGCTGTATTTTGTAAGGAGAATTTGATTCTGCTCCTTTTGAAAAGTGTTTTGAAAGCATTGACAACCCTTTAAAAGTATGCTATAATTAGGTGTTAAGAAAATGTGGGAGATTCCCGCAGGATGAGGTTAAACATGAAAAGAGATTTGATCAAAAGTGTATATGCTG
>JAFTMU010000187.1 GCA_017452215.1 Clostridia bacterium | reverse complement strand
GAACGTAAAGTCCCGCACGGTCCACGGGGATCACCTTTTGCCCGATGACGATACCGCTTTCGTCGTTGATGATAAAGCTGTTACGCACCTGACGCTCGTGGAATTTGCGAATGTTTTTTGCGGCTCGCTTGAGTATTTCAATAAACTCCGGTTCTACCGAAGCCACCGCCTCGTCGATCTCCTCCCGGGATACCGTGAGAGAGGAAAGGGTGGCACGGTCGAATTTTTGGCAGTAGTCAAGGAGTGCTTTATCACCGTTGGCTCTGACGTTTTTGATGATTTCGGCAACGGTATCCTCCACGTTTGCCTTGGGGGACATACGGGCAAAGATCTGATCGCTTGGTACTTCGCCGTATTTGAGTATCTGTATCATTTGTTTGCTTCCTCCTCAAGCTGTGCCGAGATGTGCTCGGCAATGCTGACGATCTCCTTTGTTTTGAATTGATAGCTTGCCTTGTTGGCGATGAGGCGTGCGCTGATGGGGACTACGGTCTCGATGACCTCCAAGTCGTTTTCCTTGAGCGTGGTGCCTGTTTCCACGATATCAACGATCACGTCCGAGAGCCCGAGAATGGGGGCGATCTCGATGGAGCCGTTGAGGTGGATCATATCGATATCTCTGCCCATTGCGCTGTAATAGCTTTGGGCGATGTTGGTGAATTTGGTGGCCACCTTTAAGGTGCGGCGGGGATCGTCACGAAAGCCCTTGGGGGCGGCTACCGCCATGCGGCATACGCCGGTTTTCAGGTCCAGAAGCTCGTAAACGTCGGGACGGTATTCCAAAAGAATGTCCTTGCCCGCTACGCCGATATCGGCAGCTCCACGTTCTACGTAGATGGCAACGTCCGAGGGCTTGACCCAAAAGTAACGCACGCCGCACTCGGGATTTTCAAATATGAGCTTGCGGTTATTCTCCTTGATGGAGGGGCAGGGGAATCCTGCTTTTTCGAACATGGCGTATACACGCTCGCCAAGTCTTCCCTTGGGCAGGGCAATATTAAGCATTTTCTTCAAGAGCTTCTACCCCTCTTTCCGTTAATTGCAAAAGTCTGCGGTATTTCATTTTTTCGGGTCTTTCCCGTCCCGCCGTAACGCTGACACCGCTCTGTACCAGCGCCTCTACCTCTTTGTAGACCGTTACGGGAGAAATGGAATCCTCATAAAGAAGGAAGGTGTCCACGTCATATTGGGGGGGAGCGGTGAGGAGGGACTCCAAGCGATCCAGATAGACCGCAAAGCCCAGCGCCCCCGCTTTTTTGTTCATGCGCTCCATAAGACGGTCGTACTGTCCTCCCGACAGGATATGCTCGGGAATCCCGTTGACGTAGCCCTGGAAAACAATGCCGTTGTAGTATCTGGTATCACTGATGACCGAAAAATCCAAGCGCACGTGTCCCACGGGCAAAAGCGAGAGGACGGTGTCCAGCTCTTCGGCTTGCTTTTTCCATTCTGCGTCGTCAAACAGGGAGGAGATAGCGGAGAGTGCCCGTGCGGGATCGGGGTCGCATTCGGTCAGCGCTCCGAGGGCTGCAATTTGCTCCTCACCGAGTCCTGCCTCACGGCACAGGGCATAGGCGTCGTGGGCGTTCTTTTCGGAGATATATGCAAGGAGGGTTTCCTTTTTGTCCGACGGAACGCCGATGCGCTCTGTGAGAGAGGAGAGCAGACCCAGATGGGAGACGTTGAGGATGTAATCCTCGCACAGCGCTTCAAGGCTTTTTGCCGCCAAGGCAAGCACCTCGGCAATACAGTAGACGTCAATGCTCCCAAGGCACTCCAAGCCTACTTGCAGAATTTCCTTGTAGGCATGGCTCCTTTGTGACACACGGTAGACGTTTTCACGGTAATACACCTTTTGCACGCCCTTTTGCCCATCCTTGGTGTTTTTGACGATGGAAAGGGTAACGTCGGGCTTGAGCGCCATCAGCTTTCCGTTGGTGTCGGTAAAGGTGATAACGCTGTCCGAGATCAGAAAGCTTTTGTTGCGTACGTAAAGGTCGTACTCCTCAAACTTGCTCATTTTGTACTGCGAATAGCCGTAGGATTCGTAAAGCCGACGCAGACGCAGATCTGCAAGATCTTCCTTTTTCAATATTGATTGATCGATCTTCACGATTGATTCTCCTTTGCTTTGTCGATGGCGTTGCGGTATCCCTTGCCGTATTTGAGACATTTGCTGACACGGCTGATGGTGGCGGTACTGATGCCCACCTTGCGGGAGATGTCCTGATAGTTCATCCCCTGATCCAAAAGAAAGGCAGCGTCCAGGCGCTGTGCCATGTCCTGTACTTCCTTGATGGTACAGATGTCTTCAAAAAAACGGTAGCAATCCTCGGTGCTTTCCAAGCGGAGAATGATCTCAAACAGGCGGTCTACCGATTCGGAGCGAAAATTTGACATTTCGGTTGGTCCTTTCCGTAGTGTAATACACAGAATTTTATCACTTTATCACGGTAAAGTCAAGGGGTTTTTGCACTGTTTACAAAAAGTTCAAAAAAGAAGAAAAAGCGGAACGGCAGGCATTGAATTCCGAGGACGATTTTTGTCACAAATGTATAGGGAAAACGGTGAAAAAACTCGATTTTTTTACTTGACAAATATATATATACATGTTATAATAAAAACGATATGGGATTTCTGCGACTGACGGATAATTGTGGGGAACCACAGTGGAACAGAAATCTTTTTCAGCCGACCGTCTGGGCGCACTGTTCGAGTAAAGGATAAGTGCGCCCTTTTTGATTTTATTTTTTGCATAAGGAGACTGTTATGATGAAAAAAGTCGGAATCGTCATGGGAAGTGCCAGCGATCTTCCCATCGTGAAAAAGGCAATCGATATGCTCGTGTCCCTCTCTATCCCTTACGAGGTACACGTGTATTCTGCTCACAGAACCCCCGCTGAGGCTGCCGCTTTTGCAAAGAACGCAAAGGCAAACGGCTTTGGCGTGCTGATTGCAGCCGCAGGTATGGCGGCGCATCTGGCAGGGGCAGTGGCAGCACAGACCACCTTGCCCGTCATCGGCATTCCCTGTAAATCCAATACGCTCGACGGTATTGACGCCCTTTTATCCACCGTGCAGATGCCTACGGGAATTCCCGTTGCCACGGTTGCTATCGACGGGGCCGGCAATGCCGCTTTGTTGTCTGCCGAGATCCTGGCGCTTGGCGATGAGGAGCTGGCACGGCGCTTGGAGGAGAAGAGAGAGGCAGATGCCCGTGCGGTGCTTGCCAAGGATGCGGAAATCGCAAAGGAATTCAACTGATATCAAGCCCGAGGGGCACACAGACAAGGAGAAAAAACATGGGTGGATTTTTTGGAGCGGTTTGCAAGGGGGATGCGATCTCGGACGTTTTCTTTGGAACCGACTATCACTCGCACTTGGGAACCAAGCGAGCAGGTATGGCGGCGTATGACACGGAGATGGGATTGCAAAGAGAGATTCATAATATCGAAAACTCTCCCTTCCGCACACGCTTTGAGCACGTATTTGAGGAAATGAAGGGGCAATCTGCTATTGGGTGCATCAGTGATTACGATCCTCAGCCTCTTTTGATCTGCTCCAACGTGGGCAAATACGCCATTTGCGTGATCGGTGTGATCAATAATGCAAAGGAGCTGATTGAGCAGTATCTTTCCTCGGGAGGCGGTCACTTTAACGCCATGACGGGCGGAAAGGTAAACGCTACCGAATTGGTGGCGGCGCTCATCGGACAGAAGAGCAGCTTTTGCGAGGGACTTTTGTTTGCGCAGGACGTGATCGAGGGGACGGCGTCGATCCTGCTTTTAAAGGAGGGAGGCTCCATCGTTGCAGCCCGTGATAAGCTGGGGCGTCTTCCCATGCTGATCGGCAAGGGAGAGAACGGATATTGCGTGACATTTGAATCCTTTGCCTACAAAAAGCTTGGATACGAGGACGAAAAAGAGCTGGGCCCCGGGGAGATCGTGGAGATCTCCGTCGATGGCATCAAGCAATTGTCTCCTCCTCGCAAGGAGATGCGCATCTGCGCCTTTTTGTGGTCCTATTACGG
>JAFTMU010000186.1 GCA_017452215.1 Clostridia bacterium | reverse complement strand
CCTCAAAATCCTCTTGCACAAAGATCTTCCCCTTTGGGTCAAGGTAGGTCACGCCGCCGCTGCAAAACACTCCCACGTTTCCCGACGAAGTGAACGTGCAAAGGATGCCGCTTGTATTCCCCACAACGGTCTCGGCGATCGCCTCTCCTTTTCCCGGCTCTGCCAGCATCAAAGCAGTGGAAAGCGAAGCGCCCGAGGAGGACGAGGTCAAAATTGCGATCCTGTCTCCGCTTGCATTGATGGCGGCGCCCATCACGTATCCGCTTTTCCGATACTGATTGATCAGGGCAAAGCGATCGTTATAAAGAGACACCAGGGTGGTGGAATCCGTCCCCTCCGAGATCAAGGCATACATTCCCGAATCGGATACGGCGGCACCCACGATGGGCTTTGCGCTCTCACCGGAAGGGGTCTGAATATTGGAGTTATACAGGGAATACTTGGTTCCTCCCGATTCGTAAACCAGAAGGTACTTTCCCGCTCCCGTTGCCTTGGGATTCTGATAGTTGACCGAAACACTGAGAAGCTGCCGCCCCGTGGCTGAAAAAAGGGTAACCGAATGATTCCCCGCCACTGCAAGTCCCTTGCGATAGACAGTGAAGCTTTGCTCCTCTGCGGTCAGGTAACTGACGGAATCTGCGTTGAAAACGTCCACCGTTTCGGCGGAGGCACCGAGATCCTGGAAGAAATAATAAAAATTCTGATACGTAATCAAATTCGTGTTTGCCAGAACGGCAAGCACCACGAAGGCAAAGAGGGACAAAAACAGGATCACCTGCAAAATACCGAGACGGGCAGATATGTTTTCGTAATATTCGTTTCTCGGTCTGTCCGATGCCGCCGACGCAGGCGCCTTCGCCCGTTGCACAAGAAACAACGGCTTCTTCACGGTATCCCTCCTTTTCTTGTTTTTGGAAATGCTGTTACAAACGTTATGAACGGTAGGTCACACGGTTCAGATACAAGCCGCAGGCAGGCATGGTCATGCCCGCTTGGGAGCGGTCATGGGCTGCGGTGATGCGAGGAATATCCTCCGCCGAAAGCTTTCCAAGCCCTACCTCTGTCAGTGTTCCCGCAAGAATGCGAACCATGTTGTAAAGGAAGCCGTTGGCGGCGACCCGAAAAACGATCACGTCACCGACTCTCTCCACCGTGGCGCTCGTAACCGTTCTGACGGTGCTGGCTACCGAGGAGCCCTGCGCCATGTAGGAGGAAAAATCAAAGGTCCCCACAAGGCTTTGTGCGGCAAGACGCATCTGCTCCAATCCCTCGTCACTGATCCTTTTGGGAATATGCGCCGAGCGATCCTCCTCAAAGGGGTCCCGCACGGGAGCGTTGTAGATGCGGTAGATATATTCCTTTTCCAAGACGTCGTAGCGGGCGTGAAACTCGCTTGGCACCCATTCGGCGTCAAACACGGAAATATCTCTTGGGAGATGTGCCGAGAGCGCCAAGGGGATCCGATCGGGAATGAGAGAAGTCTCTAAGCTCTCGCTTCCCCGCTTTGCCACCGTGGCACAAAACTCGTTTGCATGGACGCCGCTATCCGTGCGGCTGCACCCCACGATATCACATTCAAAGCCAAACAGAGACAGACACGCCTCGTTGAGCCGCCTTTGAATGCTGAGTGCATTGGGCTGCACCTGATAGCCGCAATAGTTCGTTCCGATATAACGGATCTTCAACAGTAATTTTTTCATATCAACCCATCGTATATCCAATATTGACAAGATTCAAAAGCAACAGAGCCGTGCCAAACGCCACGACAAAGAGGAGCGCTGCCCAATCCTTACCTTTACAATGCATCACGTTAAGACGGG
>JAFTMU010000185.1 GCA_017452215.1 Clostridia bacterium | reverse complement strand
GCTTTCCCGAAAGCTCCTCCTGTAAGTGGATCAGAATCCGCTTTTCCAAGCGGGAAATGTAGGAGTGGGAGATGCCCAAGAGGTCGGCAACCTCCTTTTGCGTCATTTCGCTCCCCGTCCTCATGCCGTAACGCAATTCGATCAGCTCCCGCTCTCTTGGGGACAGGTGGGAGACTGCATCCCGCACCAGGCGTCGCTCCTCCTGCATCTCCAATTCATAGGAAACGCTATCCTCGTCACTGCCCAGAATATCCGAGAGGAGCAGCTCGTTGCCGTCCCAATCCACGTTCAGCGGCTCGTCAATGGAGACCTCATAGCGCTGGGCGCCGTTTTTTCGAATGTACATCAGGATCTCGTTTTCGATGCAGCGGGAGGCATAGGTGGCAAGCTTGATGCTTTTGTCGGGACGAAAGGTGTTGATCGCCTTGATCAGCCCCACGGTGCCGATGGAGATCAGATCCTCGATGCCCGTACCCGTGTTTTCAAATCGCTTGGCGATATACACCACCAAGCGTAGATTGTGCTCCACCAGAGTGGAGCGTACCTTTTCGTCATCAAGGTGGGCAAGGCATTCCGCCTCGCTTTCCTGGGAAAGCGGAGAGGGGAGGATGTCGGGACCGTTGATATAAAACAATCCTCTCTTCTTGCAAAAAAGAGCGGCGATGCGCAACCGCAAACGGGTGAACGGGTTCATGGTGCCTCCTTTATATCGGTATGTATTCATTCTAAGGGAATGATGGCGTCAAAGCCGTTTGCGCTCTCGCCAAGATCGGCGGGGGCGATAAGGTAGTCGGCGGGATAGGTGTTTTTGCCGTCAAAGATCTCCAAGCGCTGGGGGATCAAGGCGACGAGCATGGAGTCTCCTGTGGCGGTCTTGGTAGGAATGAGACGAAGCCGACGGGCGAGCTTGGGATCTTGGAGGAGAGGGTCGAGGGAAGCAGGGGCGGAATGAAGTGCAGGGGGAAGCAGGTGCTTGATTTTACTTCGCTCCGCCACGATCACGCTTTTTCCGCTGAGAGGATCCCGCAAAAGATTTCCCGAATCCACAAATGCGCAAAGCGTGACCTCACGATCAAAGAGCACTGCCTGCACGGTCACGCTTTTGGTGCGTCTCGAAAAGCCGAGGAATTTTCCGCCACGTAAGGTGGCGATACCGGCAAGGAGGGTTAAAAGCGCAAAGGTCCACACAGAAAGTCCGTCTCCTTGCAGGGCGTCCAGCGGAAGATCCAGGCGGTTGAGGAGCGCATAGAGTCCTGTCATGACACCTCCCAGGATCATGGAGGTCAGCACGTTGACGAGGGCGGTTTTCAGTAAAAAGGGCAGAGTCGTTTTTTTCTCGGCAAAGGTGATGGCACACAGGATGAAGGCAAGGGCGCAATCGGTCAAAAAGCCAAGAAGTCCTGCGCTGCCGAACAAAAGCGCCAGCACGGCATATCCCCCACCCACGGCGGCGGCAAGCACAGCCCGCCATCTGCACACCTTACGGTGCAGGAGCGATGCGGTGATCATCAGACATAAAAGATCCATGCTGGTATTGATGAGAAAATACAGATCGATATATACCTGTTGCTCCATGGACGTTTCTCCTCTCCCTGTCATTGCTTCTATTATAAGGCAGGGAGGGTGAGGATTTTGTCAAAAAACGAAATGTAAGAAAAAAATTTTAGAGGGTCTATACTTTTTGAGGAAAATATGTTATAATGTATACAGAAAATGCAAAGGAGTTTGTTATGTCGCATTTAACACGTTTTCAGGCGCTCTTGACGGAAAAGGGCTTTGATGCCGCCATCGTTTCGGACCAAATGAATCAAAGATACCTTTCGGGCTTTGATTTTCAGGACGGGACGGTGCTGGTCACCCGAAAAAAGGCGTACCTGTTGACCGATTTTCGTTATATTGAGGCTGCCGTTGCCCAGGTGGGACCCGAATTTGAGGTTCTGACGCCCGAGGAGGGGCATCTTGCCTGTATTGGATCTCTGCTCTCGGATCATGCCTGTCAAACGGTCCTGACCGAGGAGGAGTCTCTCTCCTGCTCGCAATATGCCAAATATACCGAAAAATTGCAAGGCTTTTCTCTATCGGGTGGCGCCTCCCGACTCCTGTCCGACCTGCGCCTTTGCAAGGACGATATGGAGCTGGAAACCATTGCCCGTGCCCAAGCGGTGACGGATGCGGCGTTTGCTCATATTCTCGGGCAAATGACGCCTGAGATGACCGAGATCGACGTGGCTTTGGAGCTGGAATTTTTCATGCGTCGGAACGGAGCGGAGGCGATCGCCTTTGAGACCATTGCCGTTTCGGGCAGCAATTCCTCCCGCCCTCACGGCGTTCCCCGTCCCGTCCGTCTGGAAAAGGGCTTTTTGACCATGGATTTTGGCGCACGGGTGGACGGATATTGCTCGGATATGACCCGTACGGTGGTCTTGGGACAGGCAGATGCGGAAATGAAGCGGCTGTATCAAACCGTGCTCAAAGCGCAGACAAAAGCCCTCGCCGCCGCCTGTGAGGGGGCTGTTTGCAAGGAGCTTGACCGTATTGCCAGAGATATTATTGACGGTGAGGGCTACCGTGGCTGCTTTGGACATTCCTTGGGGCACGGTGTGGGAATGCTGGTACATGAAAATCCCAGGCTTTCTCCCGGGGCAGATCCTGCCTCCAAATTGCAAAGAGGGCACGTGGTGACCTTTGAGCCCGGCATCTATCTGAACGGAAAATACGGCTGCCGTATTGAGGATATGGTGGCAATACGCAACGACGGGGCGGTACACAACTTTACGCACAGTCCCAAGGAACTGATCGAATTGTTTTAAGGAGAACGCTATGGTGCTTTTAACTGCGACGTCGGGAACGGCGGATGCAACGGTGGGAAAGATCTGGAATCTGGTGGATTGGCTGATCCTCCAATGGCAGCCCTCGGTGGAGCTTGCGGGGGTGATCGAGGTGGTCGGCGCATTCCTTTGCATGGTTTTGGCGTACCTGATCGGCAGCGTCAATTTTTCCATTCTGCTTTCCAAGAGAATCTATGGCGGCGATATCCGCCAATACAGAACGGGCAATGCGGACGTGACCGACGTGCTTTTGGTGTATGGAAAAAAGGCGGCGCTTCTGACCTTGATTTGTGATGCGGTCAAGGTGGTGATCGCCGTATGGATCGGCAGATTGCTCTGGGAGCATAACGGCGGCGCTCTGTCGGGCTTTTTTGTGGTATTCGGGCATATGTTCCCTCTGTATTTTCGCTTCAAGGGCGGCAAGGGGGCGCTTTGTATGATGGCGGTGGCGGCAACGCTGAGTCCCATCACGTTTTTGCTCCTTTTGGTGATATTTCTGATCGGTGCCATCGGCACTCGAATGATGTCCTTTGCCTCGGTCATGACGGCGTTTTTGTATCCGCTTGTGCTGCAAGCCTTTGCAAGCCGTGGGCTCAACGTGGCGATGGCGGTGTTTACCACGGCATTTGTGGTTGGCATGCATTGGGAAAATTTGAAGCTGATGCAGGCGGGCAAGGAGGAAAAGCTGGAGCTTGAGGAGCTTTTCTCCCGCAAAAAAAGATGACAAAGGCGGAGATTTCATGGAAAATTGTTTGAAGACGGGCGAGATGATCGCTCTTGCGGCGGAAAAAGGCGTGTTGAAAAAGGCGGTCTTTTCCAAGCCGAAGGATCCTGCAACCGTGAAAATGACCATGACCTTGCGCACGGTTGGGGGAAAGACCGTAGTACAGGCAGAGACCCTTTGCAAGGACAACAAGGCCTTGCATGAGAATATTGCTGTTGACGGCGTCTCTCGCCTTGCCGAATTATGCCAAGAATTTGGGCAGGTGAACGTTCTGACCACGGCGGGAGAATGCGAATTGCGGCGCTCGAAAAAGGGACAGAGTGTTTTGCTTGGCAAGGAGAAGCTTTGGAGAGCGTTGGTGCGAGGCGAAGCCCCCGAGGTTTGTGTGATGGCGAACACTCGGGAAAAGTCTTATATTCTCAAGGGCGACGAGGCTTTTTTGAAGCTGTTGGACGTCAGTGACGCAAACGGACGGATCAAGGATAAGAGGCAGTCGAAGTTTAGACAGATCAACCGCTTTTTGGAGCTGATCAGAGATTGCGAGGGACATCTTCCAAGGGAGGGGGCGCTTCGTATTTGCGACCTGTGCTGCGGAAAAAGCTATCTTTCCTTTGCGGTGTACCATTATTTTGTCAACGTATGCAAGAGAGACGTGTTGATGACGGGAGTGGATCTGAAGGCGGACGTGGTGGAGCACTGCAACCGTGTTGCCGCAGAATTGGGCTTTGACGGCTTGGAGTTCGTTTGCGGAGACGTAAGACAGTACCAAAGTGAGACGAAGGTGCATATGGTCATCTCCTTGCACGCTTGTGACGTTGCTACGGATATTGTTCTGCAAAAGGCCACGGAATGGGGCGCAGAGGTGATCCTTTCCACGCCTTGCTGTCATCATGAGATGAATCATACCTTGAATTGCCCGACGCTTTCCTTTATTGCGGATCACTCCATGCTTCGGCAGAAGCTGTGCGATGCAGCCACCGATGCGCTGCGGCTCAAACGCTTGGAGGCAAACGGCTATGCAGTGGTGGCATTGGAGCTGATCGATCCCGAGGAGACGCCCAAGAATATTATGCTTCGAGCCATCAAAAGGGCGGGCTTTTCGCCCGATTCTCAAGAGGCAAAGCGCTTGACAGAGGAATATCTGGCTGCAAAGGCGTTCCTTGTGGGAGACGCCCACGTGGCATTTTGAAAAGGTGACGGAAAGGAGCGGTGGATATGTTTAAGCTTTTTTCAAAGAAAAAAAAGGATCCCAACAGCAAGCAATACCGTTGGGAGATGGCAAGACAGATGGCAAACCATCATATTCGCTACGTGACCGAGAAGATCAACGACGTGGATGAGGTGATCGGACGGAACGGAGGGTTGAACATCCGTGACGACGAGCTACTGGTGTTTGCCTCCTCCGACGTGCTCCTGCGCTGTAAGATCGCAGAGATGCAGGCATGGGAGCTGCTTTCCAAGGACGGCGTGGTGATCACGGCGCCCGACCTTGAGCATGGAGGACGGGAGCGCACGATCATTGTTTACTACGTATATTATCGATGAAAAAAGCCTTGGCGGCATCCGATGGGGAGCGCCAAGGCTTATTTTATTCACCGTCGTTTGGTGTGCTGCGCAGAAAATGCAGCATAAAGGGAATGCTTAAAAGTCCCGTGCAGACGTCAGAGAGCGGCTGCGCCAGCTGGATCCCCGTAAGACCGAGGAAATGGTGCAGAATGCAAAGCATAGGGATGAACACCGCTCCCGAGCGAAGAATGGAGAGGAGCGAGGCAACGCCTGCCTTGCGGATGCTCTGATACAGCATATTGACGGGCACGGACAGGGAAAGAAAGAGGATTCCTACGGTAGCGTAACGCAGAGCGGGCACGCCAATGGTCCGCACGTCGGGGTGCTCCTGGAACAGGTAAACGATGGGTTCGGCAAACAGGAAGCCCAGCAGGGAAAGACAGAACAACAGGCAAAAGCCGAATACGGTGGTAAAGATCAGCCCTTTTTTTACACGGGTATATTTTTTTGCCTGGTAATTGAAGGATGCCACAGGCTGGAAGCCTTGACCGATGCCAAGACCCACGAACATCACCAGAGAGGAGAAGCGATTGACCACGCTCATGGCGGCAATGGCGGCGTCACCGAAGGGCTTGGTGAGGTTGTTCAACAGTCCGCCGGAGATAGAATTGAGACCCTGGCGGATCAGGGAGGGGAAGCCCACCTTGATGATGGAAAGATAATCGGTGAGAGAGCGGCTGATGGCACGGTGAGAGATGCTGCTTTGCGCCATGCGAAAATACAAAAAGAGCAACAGACCAAAGCTGACCATTTGGGAGAGTGCGGTTGCCATTCCTGCGCCGAACACGCCCATGTTAAAAATGCGGATCAAAAGAAAGTCTCCAAAGATGTTTAAAATTCCGCCTGTGGTAAGACCGATCATGGAGTAGAACGCCTTGCCCTCATAACGCAGGTTGTTATTGAGCACCAGCGAACCGATCATAAAAGGGCAGGCAATGAGGATCCACATACCATAGTCTCTGGCGTAGGGGAGAATGGTCTCGGTGCTTCCCAAAAGGCGCATCAGTGGGGAGAGGAAGATCAATCCGAAGAGAGAAAGCAGAATGCCCATGCCTATTCCCGTAAAAAAAGCGGTGGAAACGTATCGGGTGGCAGTTTTGGTATCCTTGTCGGCAAGCGCCTTGGAAACGAAGGTGCCGGAGCCGTGTCCCCACATAAAAGCGATGGCTTGAATAATGGATTGCAGGGTAAAAAGAATGCCCGTTGCCGCTTGGGGGCTCTCCCCAAGGGTGCCGACGAAATAGGTATCGGCAATATTGTAAACGCCCGAGATCAGCATGGAGATGGTGGTGGGGATCCCAAGGGTGACGATCAGACGGGAGACGGGTGTCTCGGTCATTTTCTGATAATATCTGTCGACTTCTTTCAAAGCAGCCTCCTGAAAATAGGGAATACTGACATTATACTACAAAAAAACAGAGTTTTCTATTTCAAAATGTAAACAAATCGAAAACGGAGGATTTTTTTGATTTTTGCCTTGAAATTTCTTCGTTTTGAAAAAAAGAGTGAAAAAAATGAAACAAACTATTGACAAAGAGGGCTGTTTCGTTGTATAATGGGTTATAAGTATAGTGCTCTTGAAAGGAGTGTCATTTATGGATATGTTCAATTTGCAAAATATGGATATCGTTACCGTTCTTTCTTCCTTGAATGATCAAATCACCAAGTGGGCAGAGCAGCTGACGGTTCCTGCCATCGCCTTCTATATCGCAGGAATTGCCCTGGCCGTTATTGTTGGTTTCTTTAGCTTTAAGCTGATCAAGCTGCTGCTTGGCGCAGGCATGGCGGCAGTCGGTTATTACATCGGCGGCTACGGATTTTTCTACATTGCCGATCTGTTCAAGCTTGAGTTGCCCGACTTTGCGGCTTACATCGCAGGCGGCGTGATCGCATTGCTGTTCTTCATTCTGGCGTTCAAGAAGTTCTCTCATGCAATGTTCGTTTTGATGGGCATTATCGGATACGTGGTTACCAGCTTCTACGTTGACAATCTCTTCCTTGAGATTGGCGGAGCGATCCTCTTGGCGTTCCTCTCCATGTTCTTCATTCGCCTTGCGTTTATCGTGC
>JAFTMU010000184.1 GCA_017452215.1 Clostridia bacterium | reverse complement strand
ATAAGGCTGACATCAAATAGAAAAAGGAGAATACGATCAATGCGTCTCTTCTTTCTGAGAAGATGGGCTGTCCTGTGATCGAAAAGGTCTCAACCGCAGCAGACGGGCTCAAAGACGTGCTTTCTGCCGCTGTGTCGGTCATCGGAAAGGGACAGACTGCTCCTTACGTACAGGGAGACATTGACCTGACTGATAAAAAGACGGTTGAAGCGGCTGACCGCAAGAGATTTGAATTTGTCAATCAGATCGTTAAAGAGGTGGAAAACCGCAAGGTTTTGACCAAGAACAAGAATTTCCAGGATAAGATCGATGCCGTGCTTACCAACAAATGGTTGGGGATTCCGATCTTTGCTGTGGTAATGCTCCTGGTGTTCCAGATCTCCCAGGCGTGGCTTGGTGTTTGGCTGGCAGAAGGAATCGACATCGGTGACTATCACGTATGGGGACTTGTAGACTGCATCGGCGCCTTTAAGGAGATCGTTGCGGGCTGGATGGAGGGTGCGCACGTCATTCTTCAAGCCTTTGTTTTAGAGGGAATCATTGAGGGTGTTGCCGCTGTGGTAGGATTTTTGCCCTTAGTCATGGTCATGTACTTCCTGATCGCACTTTTGGAGGATTGCGGATATATGTCCCGTGCTACCATCGTGCTTGATCCGATCTTCAAGAAGGTTGGTTTGTCCGGAAAATCTGTTATCCCGTTCGTCATTGGCACGGGCTGCGCAATTCCCGGTGTTATGGCTTGCCGCACCATAAAGAACGAGCGTGAGCGTGTTGCAACCGCTATGCTGGCTCCGTTTATGCCTTGCGGGGCAAAGCTTCCCGTTATTTCTCTGCTTGTCGGAGCGTTCTTTCCCGGACACGGTTGGGTAGGAACTGCTATGTATTTTGCGGGAATTGTGATTATTCTTCTGTGTGCGCTTCTGATCAATCTTTTAACGGGACACCGCTTCAAAAAATCCTATTTTATCATCGAGCTTCCCGAATATAAGCTTCCAAGCGTGTGGCGTGCCTTTAAATCCATGTGTCAAAGAGGCTGGTCCTACGTTGTGAAGGCGGGAACGATCATACTCGTTTGCAATTTTGCCGTCTATTTGATGCAAAACTTTAATTGGAGCTTCCAAATGGTGGAAAATGCAGATGAATCCATTCTTGCAACCATCGCAACCCCCATCGCCTACGTGATCGCTCCCTTGGTTGGCGTGGTTGCCTGGCAGCTGGCAGCGGCGGCGATCACCGGTTTTATCGCAAAGGAATGCGTTGTCGGAACGCTTGCAACCTGCTACGCCTTTGAAAGCATGATCGGCGAGGATCTGGAGATCCTTGGTGGTGCCGGCGATATTGCGCTCGCTATGAATATTCTCCCTGCTGCGGCGCTTGCGTTTTTGATGTTTAATCTGTTCACTCCTCCTTGCTTTGCGGCGATCGGCGCTATGAATGCCGAAATCAAAAGCAAAAAGTGGCTCTTTGCAGGTATTGGAATACAATTTTCCGTGGGCTATACGGTTGGATTCTTGGCATTTTTCTTGGGCACTCTCTTTACGGGCGGAAGCTTTGGCGAAATTTGGATGCCCATTCTCGGTTGGTGTGTGGTAGCTGTAATCGTTGTGATCTTTACGGTTTGCATTCTTAAAAAGAATGAGGAAGTCAAAAGAGATGCTGCGATCAAGTCCGCAAAAAAGAAAAAGATCGAGGTGTAATTTATGAATCCGATTGATTTTGTAATCTTTTTTGCCATTCTTTTGATCGTAGGCGGAGCCGTTGCCTATATCATCAAGGCAAAAAAGAGCGGAAAGAAATGCATTGGCTGTCCCGATAGCTCCTCCTGTGCTTCGGGCGGCTGCGGCGGAAATTGCTCCGCTTGCTCCTCCTGCTCCTCAAGCAATTTGCAGGAGAACAAATAAATAAAAAAGATCCCATTTGCAAAAAGCAAGTGGGATCTCTTTTTTATTTATCCTAAAAAGGAGAATACGTTGAATGCCTGCAACAGGAGCACGACCAACAATATGGGAGAGACGAATTTGATCATTACCACAAAGAGCTTCTCCCGTGCGATGGTTTTCTTTTCCTGTCCGATCTTGATCTCGTCCAAAACCGTCTTGGGCTTGACGACCCAACCGATCAGCACGCAGGTCAAAAATGCAACGATGGGGAGCATGAGATTGTTGGTAACGTAATCTAAAAGATCAAGGATCTGTCCCGTAGTACCGTTGGGCAGGGGAATATCGCATTTCAAAATATTGTAGCCAAAGCAAACGATCGTTCCCACGACAAGGGAGAACACAAAGCAGATCGCCGTTGCCACAGGGCGGCGCAGGTGGAATTTATCGATAATGCTTGCCGTGACCGCCTCCATTAGAGAGATGGCGGAGGTGATAGCGGCAAAAAAGACCAGAACGAAGAACAAAGCGCCCACGATATGTCCCCAAATTCCCATTTGTTCAAAAACGGTGGGGAGGGAGACAAACATCAGGCTGGGACCCGAATTGGCAAGCCCTTCCTGTCCTTGGAAGACGAATACGGAAGGAATGACGATCAAGCCTGCAAGGAGCGCCACACCGGTATCAAAAAGCTCAATGCGGTTGATGGAGGTGACCAGGTTGCTATCCTTGCGTGCGTAGGAGCCGTAGGTGATCATAATTCCCATGGCGACGCTGAGGGAGTAGAACATCTGTCCCACGGCGTCCAGCAGAATCGAGATGAATTTTGCAACCGTCATACCGCTGAAATCGGGGATCAGATAGATCTTCAAGCCGTCAAGGGCGGAACGCACGGTTCCATCCTCAGCCGTGTGGGAAAGGGTCAGAGAATAGATGGCAATGAAAATGATCAAAACGAACAAAATCGGCATCATGATCTTGGATGCCTTTTCGATTCCTTTTTCGATACCCAAGAGCACGATCACTGCGCAGATAGCCATAAAGACAAAAAAGCAGATCAAGGGAGAGAACTCCGAGGAGATAAAGCTTCCAAAATATTCAGCGGGTCCCGTTTGATAAATGTTTTGCGCACCGCCGCTGATATAAGCCGCACTGTAGTTGACGATCCAACCGCCGATGACACAGTAATAGGGAAAGATGATCAAGGGGACGATGGTGGAGATCCAGCCCAAAAAGCCAAATCTTCGATCGATCCGTCCGTATGCTTGCAGAGGTCCTGTTCCCGTTTTGCGTCCGATGGAAATTTCCGCCGTCATCAGTGTGTATCCAAAGGTCAAAACCAGAATCACGTAGATCAAAATAAAAAGACCGCCGCCGTCCTTTGCGGCAAGGTAAGGGAATCTCCATAAATTTCAAAGCCCGATCGCCGAGCCTGCGGTTGCCAAAATGAAGCCGAGATTGCCTGTAAAGCTTCCACGTTTTTTGTTTTCCATGCTTGTCCTTTCGTAAAGGGGAATGCTCCAATTATTGGAGTAAAAATAATGGTATTATTATACCATAATTATGTCGAAATTGCAAGATACTAATACGGTATTTTTAAAAATAAATCAGGAGAATTTGTTATGAGGGTCTTACACGTCATCAGTGACCGTAATATTGGGGGAGCGGGAGTGCTGCTTTGTAATTTGTTGCGCAATTTCGACACCCGGTGCATAGAAAGCACTGTTCTTCTTCCCAAAAACAGTCTTTTGAAGGAGCGGATTTTGGCGCTTGGGGTCGATGTGTGGGAGTTAGAGGAGGAGTGCGATCGCTTCTCCGTTGCTTCCGTGCGGGAGATCAGTGGGGTGATCCGCAGGACGGGAGCGCAGCTGCTGCACGCAAATGCGGCACTTTGTGCACGGATTGCCGCCAAGCGGTGTCGTATTCCCGTGGTGCACACAAGGCACTGTTGCTTTCCTCCCCGTGGAATATGGAAAAATTCGATTCTGCGGCACCTTGGGGGCGCTTTCAATCGCAGGCTTTCCGATCGAGTGATCGCCACTGCGGAGGCGGCGGCAGAGGATCTGTCCCTCCTGGGAATTCCGCCGCAGCAGATCGAGGTGGTGATCAACGGTTCTCCTGCGATCAGGGAGATCGGAGAGCAGGAGCAAAGGAGAGCAAGGGAGCGATTCGGAATACAGAAAGGGGAATTTGTGGTGGGGATCTGCGCCCGTTTGGAGGAATGCAAGGGGCACAGAACCTTTTTTGAGGCGGCAAAGCTGGTGATGGAACGCTTGCCTACGGTTTCCTTCCGTTTTCTGGTGGTTGGAACAGGTACGCAAAGGCAGGCGTTGGAGGCATACTGTCAAAGCCTTGGAATTGCCCCTTTCGTGCGCTTTACGGGATTTGTGGAGGATATGGCAACCGTCTATCGGCTGCTTCGTATCAACGTCAACTGCTCTACGGGTACCGAGACCTCCTGCCTGGCTCTTTCCGAGGGAATGAGCGCAGGGGTGCCGATGATCGCAAGTGATTACGGCGGCAACCGCAGCATGATAGGAGACGGTCATGCGGGATTTTTGTTCCCTGTGGGAGATGCCAATGCACTTGCCGATGCCATTTTTCGTATTGCAAGTGATATCAACCTTGAAAATGCCATGCGTCGGGAGGCAAGGGCAAGATATGAGGCGCATTATACGGCAAAAGAGATGAGCCAACGGGTGGCTCATCTCTATGAAGAATTGCTATTAAAATCCTAAAACTGCAGAGGCGATGGTAAAATAGATCATCAGCGTAAGGGTATCCACGATGGTGGTGATAAAGGGGCTTGCCATAACTGCGGGGTCCAAGCCGATCTTTTTTGCTCCCAAGGGGAAGAGCGTGCCGATGGCTTTTGCAAGGACGATGGCACAAAACACCGTGGCGGAGATGATCAGGGAGATCAAAAGATTGTCCTGCACCGCTCCCGATTCCATGGTAGAGAAGCGTTGGAGCTTAAAATCAATGAGCATGGTCTTTGCAAAGGTAGCGATGCTTAACGTCAATCAGCAGAGAGCACCCACAAGAAGCTCCTTCCAAAGCACCCGTAATACTTCTGTTACCGCAATTT
>JAFTMU010000183.1 GCA_017452215.1 Clostridia bacterium | reverse complement strand
GCGAGATCGCAGGCTCCAAGCTGACCTTGGACGTTGCCTGCCGCAATATGATCAAGCACACGGGCGCATCTCTGGTAGATGTGTTTAAATTTGCTTCCTACAACCCTGCTACGGCGATCGGTCTTTTTGACAGAGGAGAGATCGCAAAGGGGAAGAGAGCAGACCTTGTGTTTGTCGATTATCAGATGAAGGTCCACCGTGTCCTCCTTGGGGGCTCGGTTAAGGCATAATTTCAAAAACAAAAAATTTACATAAGGAGAGAAAAAATGAAAGACATTATCTTTGATCCCCCTACGAAGTTTGATTTTAAGTGCCCCGATTACGTTCCCTTTAAGGACCGTGAGCTCTGCGAGCGCTTGCGCAAGATCAGCGGAACCGATCTTGAATACCGTGATCCTTGGCATCACCCCGAATTCAACATCAAGGTTATGATGAACCCCCATCCCGTTCTGATCGCAACCCTGTTCTCCCGTTTGAAGGAGGCGAGCGAGGCGGGAAGAAAGTTCACCATGATCCTTGGTAACCCCGAGCCCGACACTTACATTCCTTTGGCACAGCTGATCAACTACTTCAAGGTAGATTGCTCCAAGGTACATATCTTTGCAATGGACGAGTGGGCTGACGATATGGGCAACATCGCTCCCGAGACCTATGAGGCAGGCTTTGCACATTCCATGCTCAAGTACTTTGTATACCAGATCGATCCCAAGCTCCGTATGCCCATGGAAAATGTTCACTATCCTACCAACAAGAATATCGGTCACTATTCCAAGCTGATCACCGAGATTGGTGAGGGCGGCGCTGATATCTGCTCCTCCTCTCCCGGATGGACCGGTCACATGGCGTTCATCGATCCTGTTGACGATTTCTTCCCTGCAAAGAAGGCAGACGGTAGCTACGATATCGACGAGTGGCTCAACATGGAGGCTCGCATCGTAACCCTGCATCCTCTTACCGTTGCTCAGAACTCTCTCCACGGTGTATTCGGTCAGTCCGGATACATGCAATCCGTACCTCCCAAGGCTGCAACCATCGGTCCTGTTGACGTAAAGAATGCAAGAGAGAGAATTGAGGTTCACGCTCTGATGACCAACGGCACCTTCTCCTCTTGGCAGAGAATGACCTCCCGTCTCGTTCTCCACGGACCTGTAACGCCTGAGATTCCTTCTTCCATGCTTCAGACCATGAAGACTCAGGTGCTTGTAAGCGACGAGCTCGCTGCTCCCTTTGAGTGCTGGGAAAAGGTCGGATATTGATCTTACGGTATCGGCAGATTAACTGACGATAATCCGATCAAGGGGTGTTGCGCTGCTGCGCAGCGCCCCTTCCAAGGTAAACATCAAGCTTCCCCAAAAAAGAAAGGACAAAACCAATGAACTATTTGATCGATACGGCAAATTTGGAGGATATTCGCCATTGCAACGAATTTTATCCGATTTCGGGCGTTACCACCAATCCAACGCTGATCGCTAAGGAGAAAACCGATTTTATCGCCCTGATCAAGGAGATTCGTAATATCATCGGACCCGAAAAAACCTTGCATATTCAAACCGTACAGGAAAAGGCGGAGAAGATGGTAGAGGAGGCCGTATTTATTAAAAATACCGTAGGCGGTGCATTCTGCATCAAGATCCCGATCTGCGAGGAAGGTCTCAAGGCTACCATGATGCTCAAGGAGAAGGGGATCAAGGTCACTATGACGGCGATCTTTACTCCTGCCCAGGCATTGATGGCGGCAAAGGCGGGCGCCTCGTACGTCGCCCCCTATGTCAACCGTTTGGATAATATTATTGAGGACGGTGTCAGTGTCGTGGGAGAGATCGTAAAGCAATTTGCAATTTACGGTCTGGATTGTCAGGTTCTGGCGGCGAGCTTCAAGAGCTGTGAGCAGATCCACAAATGCGCACTTTCGGGTTGCCATAACGCAACCATTGATGCGCATCTGTTCAAGGGGCTGATCACTCACCCCATGAACGATGCGGCAATTGCCGGCTTTGCCAAGGATTGGAAGGCTGTTTACGGGGATAAGAGTATTTTGGATTTTTAACGGGTTGTGCCGTTAAAACGGAAAGGAAATTAACATGTTAAAGAATTTCAGCATCAAACCGCCGTTCTTTGAAGTAGGCCCCAAGGCATACCTTTACGGCGAGCAAATGCTCAAGCTGGCAAAGACCATTGACCGTGTTGCCATGAAGTATGACGTGGATATCATCGTTACCCCTCAGTACACCGATATCAGTCTCCTGGCACAGAACACCGAGCGTATTTTGGTATTTGCACAGCATATGGACTATCTGCCCGTAGGCAGAGGTCTCGGCTCGGTTCTTCCCGAGGCAGTCAAGGCGGCAGGAGCCGTTGGCGTTATGCTCAACCACGCCGAAAAGAAGCTGACCCTGGAGGAAGTAGAAAAGACCATTATTCGTGCTGATGAGGTAGGACTTGCTACCATCGTTTGCGCCGATACGGTTGACGAGCTGGTTGCCATCGCAAAGCTTTCCCCCAATCTGCTGGTGGCAGAGCCCACCGAGCTGATCGGAACGGGTAAAACAAGTGATTCCAACTACGTTATCGAGACCATCGAAAAGGTACGTGCCATCAATCCCGATATCATGGTATTGCAGGGCGCAGGCATCTCCAACGGTCAAGACGTTTATAACACCATCAAGCTGGGTGCACAGGCAACGGGCAGCACCAGCGGTATCATCAAAGCAGCAGATCCCGACGCTATGGTAGAGGAAATGATCTATTCTCTGCGCAAGGCATGGGACGAGCTTCACTAATAAAAAATGAAGGAGAAAAATTATGGAATTCAAGGTTTATCAAAAGGAATTGGAGCTGCAATCCAGAGGCTGGATCCCCACCTTCCACGACGTATCCAAGGAAGTTATCGAGATCGTTAAGGCATCCGGTATCAAGAACGGTACCGTTACCATCGCTTCTCACCACACCACCTGCTCGGTTATGATCCAGGAGTGCTCTCATGACATCGATACCTTCGATCTTGAGTATTTGCAGCACGATCTGTTGGACATCATGAGAAAGATGATCCCCGATTTCGCAGAGGAGCATCAGTACCGCCATCCCGGCCCGATCCACGCACAGTTCGGCAGATACGTCAACGAGCCCGGTGACTACACCAGCATGAACACTGACGGACACCTGCGCAGCGTGTTCTTCGGCAGAAGCGAAGCTATGACCATCAAGGACGGTGTTCTTGACGGTGGTGAGTTCGCTCACATCTATTTTGTTGACTGGGACCACGTCCGTGCACGTCACAGACAGCTCAACGTTACCGTTATGGGAACCACAGACGATGTTGAGGACAGAAAGTGGAACAACGGTGAGACCATCGACACCCTCCGTAAGTACACCGACGAGGAAAAGGCTTACGACGTACACTACACGCTTCAGCAGGAGCGCTAATTAGACCCTTTCTTTGGGCTGTTGTGTTACAGCAACAGCCCAAACATATATCACAATTAAGGGGAAGGCTTATGAAATACTTATTGGGCGTCGATGTGGGAACCACATCCCTCAAGGCGGCGGTGTTTGATGAGAATGCCAATGCCGTAAAGACCGTTACCAAGGATTATACATTAAAGGTACAGGGAGATTTTGTGGAATTTCCCGCTGATAACTATTGGAAATTGCTTTCGGAGGTATTAGAAGAGACGACCTCCGAGTTTGATATATATGCCATGAGCATCGATACACAGTGCGAAACGATGATCGTCACCGACGATGAGGGAAATCCCTTGTGTGATGCCATCGTTTGGCTGGATAACCGTGCCTTTTTTGAGGCAGACGAATTGCGTGCTCATTTTGGCGAGAAAAAGGTTTATGAGATCACGGGACAACCCGAGATCACCGCTACGTGGCCTGCGAGCAAGCTTTTATGGTTGAGAAAAAATGCTCCCGAGATCTTTGCAAAGACCAAAAAGGTGTTCCTATTGGAGGACTATCTGCTTTGGCGTCTGACAGGAAATTTCGTAACGGAGGAAACGTTGCAGTCCTCCACGATTTATTACGACATCAACAAAAGAGCTTGGTGGGACGAGATGCTGGACTACATCGGTATCTCCAAGACCTGCTTTCCAAAGGTTTACAAGAGTGGGGAAGTGATCGGAGAGTATCGGGGCATCAGGGTGGTCACAGGCGCTATCGATCAGATTGCAGGTGCCATCGGTGCCGGTATCGTCAAAAAGGGCGTGATCAGCGAGATGACGGGAACTACCATGGTGATCTTCGTTCCAAGTGATACCGTTCCCGAGTACGATCCCGATAGCAAGGTGCCGTGCCATCTCAATTATGATGGGAAATACTGTCGCCTGCTTTGGACCTCTACGGCGGGGATCGCTCTGAAATGGTTCAAAAATCAATTTTGCGAAAATTTCAGCTTCAAGGAGCTGGATGAGCTTGCGGGGGCAGTTCCTGCGGGATCAGCAGGCTTGACCTTCCTCCCGTATCTTTGCGGCGCTACCATGCCCAAATACAATCCCGATGCCAAGGGCGTATTCTTTGGGCTTACTATGGAGCACACCCGAGGTCATGCCGTACGCAGTATTCTTGAAGCGGTTGCCTGCATGCTGAAAAGCAATTTGGACTATGCCAAGGCAGAGTGCACCGAGGTGCGCACTATGGGCGGAGGAGCGCAAAGCCCTCTGTGGTGTCAGATCAAGGCAGATATGACAGGCAAGATCTTTGTCACCTTGAAGAACGACGAGACCGCTTGCTTGGGCTCCGCTATTCTTGCGGGTGTTGCTACAGGCGTCTTTGAAAGCGTTGAAGCGGCTTGCGATATGGCGGTACAGACCAACAAGGTATATCGCCCCAGCGGCACTGATTATACCGAGTGCTATGAGCGTTATTGCAAGGTAGACGAAAAAATTTACGGATAAAGGAGTAATAATATGATCAGCGAAAAAGCATTGGAGGCGGCACGGGCTTCCTACGATATTGAAGCGGAATGCATTCGTGAAATGAAGGATTATTTTGACGAGGAGCAATTTTCCAAGGCAGTTGAGCTGCTTCGTAACGCTCCCCGCATCGGAGCGGCAGGTTGCGGACATTCGGGCATCATCTGCCAGCACTTTGCACATCTGATGTGCTGTATTGAGCGTCCCGCACGCTTTATCTCTCCTGCCGAGGCAGTACACGGCGCTACGGGATTTTTGCAGGCGGGCGACGTGATGATCTTTGCTTCCCGAGGAGGCAGCACTAAGGAGCTCTTTCCCATTGTGGATATCTGCAAAGCAAAGGGCGTTTCGGTCATTACCGTTACCGAAAACATGGAGTCCCCCTTGGCAAAGGCGGCAGACGTGGTGCTCAAGCAACACGTGAACCGTGAGACCGACAAGTACAATATGCAGGGAACCACAAGTACCACGGCGCTGTGCATGATCTTCCACGCATTGCAGGCGGCTTTGGTAGAGGAGACCGATTACCAAAAGGAGCAGTTCGCCCTTATTCATCCGGGCGGAGCTGTTGGAGAGAGACTGAATAAAAAATGATAGAATTAAAAAGGGGCTATCTCAAATTGCAAATTTGAGATAGCCCCTTGCACAAAACACGCCGATGGTAGGCTTTTTTTTGTTGGGAATTTGCGTTTTTCGTTTGCAAGTACGATCAAATACGGTTAAATTACGGACGGAAATTGCGGCGTCAAGCCGCAAAGCAAAAACCAGAGGGCGTCGGCCAAATGCGAAACGCATTTGAGACACCCTCTTTTTAGTATTCATGTATTCACGTTTAGAACCGCTTTGTTCTCTCGCATTCGTTTTTTGAGATGAACAAAGCAAAAGATGAACTGCACCATCGCTGTCAAGCCCCAGGAGATGGGGTAGGAAAGATACAAAACGAACAGATCGGGAATCCATGCAAATACCGTAAAGATCCAAACGATGCGGAATACGCAGGAGCCCAGAAGCGTGATGACCATAGGGGAAACGGATTTTCCAAAGCCATTGAGAGCGCCGCAGCCCGTCTCCATCAATCCACCGATAAAATAAGTGAGACAGAATACCGAAAGACGGATCATACCGTAATAGATCACACCGTCGTTTTCGGGAGCGTAGAGACGCAGGAGCGGTTCTCCAAACAAGAGCATCAAGCCGCCGACTGAAAGCCCCACGAGGGTTACCATTCCTATACAGCAAAGGATCGATTTCTTCAATCTCTGATACTTTTTTGCTCCCGCACACTGACCTACAAAGGTCAGGGCAGTTTGATAAAACGCATTTTGTGTGGCATAAACGTAAGAATCAAGGTTGGAGGCGGCAGTGTTTCCTGCTACCGCAGTGGAGCCCAAGGGGTTCATTGCGGATTGGATCAATACGTTGGAAATAGCAAAAAAGGTGTATTGGATTCCTGCGGGAATACCGATCCAAAGGATCCTTTTCAATTTATCCGTGTGAATGCGGAGCTCCTTTAAGGACAGGTGGCAGGGACCGTCTGATCTGATCATATATCCAAGGATCAAAAAGCAGGAGATCCATTGGGAGACTGCCGTAGCGATTCCCACACCAAAGGCACCCCAACGAAACACGATGACCGTAAGGAGATTCAAAAGCACGTTGGCAACTCCCGCAATGCTCAAAAAGATCAACGGACGGGTAGAATCTCCCGACGAGCGTAGCATAGAGGAGCAATAAAAATAGATGACGGTTGCGGGCATTCCCAAAAAATATGCCCGAATATAAAGCGTTGCCTCGTCGATAATGGCGGGATCTGTCCCCATCATTTGCAGGCAAAAAGGAGCGGCGACAAGACCAAAGATCATTACGGCAAGTCCTGCAATAAAGGAGGTAAGCACCGAGGTATGTACTACTTTTCTGACCTCACCGTATTCCTTTGCGCCGATACCATTGGCAACACACACGCCCGAACCGATTCCCACACCAAGGAAGAAATCTCCCATCAGCTTGATCAGGGAAGCGCAGCATCCCACTGCCGCCAAGGAATTGGCGCAGGAAACGGGATCATCGCCGCCCCAACGACCAACCACGATGGTGTCTGCAGTATTAAAGAGCAATTGCAGTACCGAGGTTGCCATTATGGGCAGGGAAAACAGAATGATTTGCGGGATCAGCGCTCCCTGTGTCAGATCCTTTTGCGGTTTGGTTGCTGTTTTCATGATTTTTTAACAGGCAGGGTCAATCTGCAAAGGAGTAGTCGGGAGCAACAGGCTTGCCGAGTTCAGCGGAGCGAACGATAGAGAGACATACCTCCACAGTTCTGGCGCCAAGATCGGCATCCATCTCCACTACCTCGTCGTTTTCGATGTGTTGAGCGAATTTTTTGAATTCATCCACGGCATTGTGATCCTTTACGGTTACCGTGACCAATTCGGGGGTCTCATTCACTTTTACGCCGTCCTCGCCAATGGTATAGACCTGGATTTCTCCCTTGGTGCTATCGCAAACCAGCGTGCCCTTGGTGCCGTAAATGCAGGTCAAGCGGGTATAGGGGCGTTTGCATCCTGTGGAAACAAAGACCTTGCCCATCAACTGATCCGAAAATTTCAAAATGGCAACCGTTGCGTCGTCATAGGTGACCTGGGGTAACAGTCTGTGTGTGCCGTAAGCAGATACCTCAACAGGATCACCGCAGAACCAGCGGATCAGGTCAACAGCGTGACAGCCGCCGCCAACCACACCGTGTCTTGCAGGGTCACTGCGCCACATGGAAGCAAGCTTGTTAACGTCCTCCTTCATGGAGGGATCCCACTCTCTGAGAATGGTAGCATAGTCATGCGCATATTCCGTTTCCATATAATAAATGTCACCGATTACGCCCTTGTCTACCAATTCCTTTGCCTTTACAAAGGTGGAGTTGAAGCGGCTGATCTGACCGACCATGCACTTACGGTTGGATTTCTTTGCGGCGGAAACGATGGCGCAAATATCCTCACGGGTCAATGCCAAGGGCTTCTCACACAACACGTGCTTTCCTGCGGCAAGGCATTTTTCTACCATCTCTCTGTGGAGCTGGTCGGGGGTGGCGATCACCACTGCGTTGATTCGGGGGTCATTGAGGATCTCGGTCCAATCTGTGCAGCACTGTCCGTCACTAAGGTGATATTCCTCTTGATATTTCCTTAAGGTTTCGGGATTGAGATCACAGATCTTTCCGATTTCAGCGCCGTAATCCACTGCTGCAAACAGATGTCTGCGCCCCATCACAAGTCCAATGACTCCAACTACAAGCTGGTATTTCATAAGGCTACGCTCCTTTTTTGATTATATTTTGAATTCGTTTTTAAAACAAAGAAATGCACGCAAGCGCTGCGCAAAGCACCAAGCATCCCAAAAGGTTCGCCTTCGTCAGCTTTTCCTTAAAGAAGATAAAGGAGAACAGGGTGCTGAGCATAAAGACACCGGAATTATCAAAGGAATAAAGCACCGCTTTGTTGCTGATCAGGGGAAGGATCATCACGTAGGCGTTGATCGCCGTTGCCACCACTGCGCAGCAGGCGATAAGAAGCAGGAGAGATTTTTTGTTTTGTTTGAAGGCAGAAAAGACGTCTTTCTTTTCCTGCTTCCAAAGAATTCCCATAGAGATGACAGCGGCAAGAGCATAGGAAAGAATAACCATCTCTTGGCTTTCCGCCTCACCGGTCAAGCGTTGCTGGATCTCCGTTAAGGAGCCGTAAACACCGTTTGCAATGGCGAGAAGAAAGCAGAACAGAAAATATTTTTTCTTATTTTTAAAGGATTCCCCGGGCTTGCGGCTGATCAGGTAAACCGAAGCGATCAAAACGATGATCCCAAGGATCTTTACGGGGGTGATCGGTGTTCCAAAGAAAACCGTTGTCACAAAGGTAGGAATGATCACGCCGCCCGCAACCTGAAAAACGATCACGGCAGAAAACGGTCCTTCGGCAGAGGCTTTGATCAGGCTGGTATTAAAGGTGATCAACGCAAGCGCATTGACTACTACCAAAAGCAGAGTCATTGGCTGAGCGGAGAATTGGAACCCGGAAACGGCAAAGGTGATCAACGCAACGCTGATACCGCTGACGATGGTGTAAATGGGCGAGGAGAGATCCTCTCTGCCGGGGTAATGGTTGGAAAAGAGCTTACACAGCACAGATTGCAGGGTGTAAAGCAGGATCAATAAAAGTGTAAAAAGTACGTCGGTCATCGTATAATTTCCTCTTGTGTATTTTCAATCATCATTATAGCAGTTTTTTCACGGTATTACCATGACGAATCCATAATAAAACTTGAAAAATCGATAAAATTTTTCCTCTGAAAAAGAAAGAACAATAAAAAGTTTTTTCTTGGTGCTTGAAAAGCAGGTGAATTTGTGATATGATATAAGCAATCAATGGGTTCATTTTAAAAAAACCAAGAGAGGAGGATGGAAAATGAATTTACCGATGCTTGAAAAGATGCTGAGTAATTTTTATCAAATTTCGGGGTTGGAAATTGCCATTATCGACACCAAATATAGACAGATCCTTTCCCATCGTCATGCAGGTAAGCACTTTTGCATTACCATTCACACCTCCCCCGATTGCGTAGAGCTTTGCCGAGCCTCCGACCTTGCACAAATGCAGCAAGCGGGAAAAATCGGGGAGCTGATTACGTATACCTGTCCCTTTGGGATTTTTGCGGCAATTGTGCCTGTTTTCCGTCAAGGGGAAGTGATTGGATATCTTACCTTTGCCATGGCGTTAGAGGAAGGGGAGAGCAAGAGTGAGTTCCCGGTCCGAAAGGCGCTTTCCTTAGCACCGACCTTAGATCCTGTATATCTCCAAGCCTGCGCAGATGAATTGCCAAAATATTCAAGGGAGCGTTTAGAAGCATATGCCACCCTCTTG
>JAFTMU010000182.1 GCA_017452215.1 Clostridia bacterium | reverse complement strand
CCTTTTTCCGTCGAGATCGTCGATGATCTCCCAATAAGCACTATCAGCAGGGGACTTGCCGTTGGCGGTAGCGCCTGCCGCTACCAACTGCCCCTTATAGGCGGAAAGGGAGAGCTGATAGAGATTCTTGGAGTAGGTATAGGTCTTCCCGTCAGCGGAGAGCGAGAGAAGCGTGGTCCCTCGATCGGCGCAGGCGGAGAGCGGTAGGATCACCGATAGCACGGCGATTGTCAGCGCCAAAAGGCGCAGGATTGTTTTTTTCATGCACGGATCCTTTCTTTGATACTGATACACCTATTATTATAGCGGTTGAGGTGTGTAGAATCTATGATATTTCATTACGAATCATAATGTAATTTTGAAACAAATTGTAAACAAAAGGCAACGGGTCGTCCTCTTTTTGGGGACGCAGGCAAACGTGTCCCTCTCCCGACATGATCATTCGCAGGCGTCCGGGGAAGCGTGCGGAAAGCTCGCTCCACACGTCGAAATCCAACCGTTGCGGGTGGATGTGGATCCCTGTGGCGTCCTGATTGACGGAGGTAAAGCCACACTTGACCGCCTCGTTATGGATCAAAGCGATGAGCAACAGGTTCTGCACTGCCACGGGCGGCTCGCCGAAGCGATCCACCAATTCGTCGGTGATGTCCTCCATATCCTCCATATTGGAGATGAGGGCGATCTTTTTGTACAGCGCCATTCTTTGCGCAGGGTAGGGGACGTATTTTTCGGGCAGATGTGCATCGTATTTGAGATTGACGATGCATTCCACCTCCTCGGGGGGCGCTTCTCCCTTTTCCTCTAACACTGCACGGTTGAGCAGCTTGATATACAGGTCGTAGCCGATGGCATCCAGATGCCCGTGCTGCTGCGAACCGAGAATGTTGCCTGCTCCTCGGATCTCCATATCTCTCAGGGCAATCTTAAAGCCTGCGCCGAATTCGGCGTATTCTCTGATTGCCTCCAAGCGCTTTTGTGCGATCTCGGGGATCGCCTTGAAGGCGGGATAGGTGAAATAGGCATAGGCACGGCGGGAGGAGCGTCCGATGCGTCCTCGGATCTGATGCAGCTGGGAAAGCCCCAAACGGTGTGCGTTTTCCACGATCAGCGTGTTTGCATTGGGAATATCCACGCCGGTTTCGATGATGGTGGTACAAACCAGAATATCGATCTCGCCCGAGAGCATTCGCTCCCAGATGCGCTCCAATTCCTCTTTGTCCATCTTTCCGTGCGCCACGGTGATGCGAGCCTCGGGGATCTCCCTGGAAAGTTGAGCGGCAACGGTGTTGATATTTTCCACGTTGTTATACAGATAGAACACCTGACCGCCACGGCGCAATTCACGGCGTATGGCTTCCTCCACGATCAAGCCGTCCTTTTCCAGCACGTAGGTCTGTACGGGCAAGCGGTCACCGGGAGCGTCGTCCAAAATGGAGATGTCCCGAATGCCTCCCATTGCCATATTGAGGGTACGTGGGATAGGGGTCGCAGAAAGGGAAAGCACGTCAACGCCAGCCGAGATCTCCTTCAATTTTTCCTTTTGCGCCACGCCAAAGCGTTGCTCCTCGTCGATGATGACCAAGCCCAGATCGTGGAATTTGATATCCTTGGAAAGCAGGCGGTGAGTGCCCACCACGATATCCACCTCACCACGTGCCAAGCGGCGCAGGGTTTGTGATTGCTGCTTGGCGGTGCGGAAGCGGGAGATCATATCCACGTTCACCGCCAAGGAGCGCATACGGCTGACGATGGTTTGATAATGCTGTAAAGCGAGGAGGGTGGTGGGGACTAAGATCGCCACCTGCTTGCCGCCCAAAACGGCTTTATACGCCGCACGGAGTGCTACCTCGGTCTTTCCGTAGCCTACGTCTCCGCAAAGCAAACGGTCCATAGGCGTTGCCTTCATCATGTCACTCTTGATCTCGTCGGCGGCGCTGAGCTGGCTTTCGGTCTCCTCATAAGCAAAGGCTTCCTCGAATGCCTTCTGGTAGCTGTCGTCCGAGGGGAAGGCGTGTCCCGGACGGCGCAGACGCTCGGCGTACAGGCGAATGAGATCCTTTGCCATGTCCTTGACGGCGCTGCCGGCTCTCGCCTTGGATTTTTTCCAAGCCTCGCCTCCCATTTTGGAGAGCTTGACAAGTCCGTCATCAGAGTGAGCGCCGATATATTTGGACACCTTTTCCAATTGCTCCGTGGGAACGAACAGCTTGTCGCTTCCCACATACTGAATGCCGATATAGTCACGGGTGATGCCCTCACAGGTGAGAGTTTCAATGCCCGTATACTGACCGATGCCGTAGGTTTCGTGCACCACGTAGTCGCCCTTTTCGAGTTCGGCGTAGGAGAGAATG
>JAFTMU010000181.1 GCA_017452215.1 Clostridia bacterium | reverse complement strand
GCCAAGCCCACCTCACCCACGGCGATGAGATCGTCGGGGATAATGCGGTCGGTCATGGAGGAGATCAACGCCATTGCCACCGAAAGATCCGATGCAGGCTCATCAAGATGAAGTCCTCCGATGACGTTGAGATAAACGTCGTTTTGATAGAATTTCAGCCCAAGCCTCTTTTCCAGAACTGCAATGATTAAGCACATACGGTTATAATCAATGCCGTTGGTAGTTCTGCGTGGGGCAGGGAAGGCAGTGGGAGTGACCAGTGCCTGAATTTCCGCAATGAGAGGGCGTGTACCCTCCAGGGTACAGACGGCGCAGTTGCCCGAAATGTTCTTCGGTCTGCCTGCAAGAAGCATCTCCGAGGGATTTTCCACCTCCAAAAGCCCCTTATCGGTCATTTCAAACACACCGATCTCATTGGTAGAACCGTAGCGGTTCTTGATGGCACGAATAATGCGGTAAGCCTGCTGACGCTCTCCCTCAAAGTAGAGCACGGCGTCCACCATATGCTCCAAGACCTTGGGTCCTGCAATGCTGCCTTCCTTGTTCACGTGTCCCACCATGATCACGGAGATTCCTTGTCCCTTTGCCTTGTTGATAAAGGAAAGGGCGCATTCCTTGACCTGCGTGGTGCTTCCGGGAGCGGAGTTGACCGAAGCGGAATAAACGGTCTGCACGGAGTCAACGATCATCACGTCGGGCTTGATCTTATCCGCCTCCTTCAGAATATTCTCAATGTTGGTCTCAGTCAGAATAAAGAGATTTTTTCCGATCACCCCAAGACGCTTGGCACGGAGCTTTAATTGACCGCCCGATTCCTCACCGGAAATATAAAGCACACGGCGGCTCTCTCCAAGGGCATCGCAGATCTGCATCAGCAACGTGGATTTTCCGATCCCGGGTTCCCCCGAGAGCAATACCACCGAGCCGTGTACCAAGCCGCCGCCCAAAACACGGTCAAGTTCGCCAAGTCCGGTGTTTTGTCGCATATATTCGGGAATTTCCAGCTCCTGAAAGCCAACGGCACCGCTTTCCGTCAAGGCGGGGATCATGCTCACACGCTTTGGAGTAGCAGTTGCGGGAGCGGTTGCCTCCACGTCCTCCACAAAGGAGTTCCATGCGCCGCAGGAAGGGCATTTACCCATCCATTTTGCCGTTTTATATTCACATTCCGAGCAGATATAAACTGTTTTCAAGCCTTTCATTTTTCAAAAACCTTTCCGGCGACGTTCTTTTCTTTATTATAACGCAAATCTTTTGGTTTTGCAATACCTTTTTACGTCTCCAAAAAAGGATTTTCAGCTTGCATAATGGCGCAAAAGAGCACGAACGCAAGCTTTTTTTGATACTCCGGAGTGTTGAGCATCGCCGCCTCCTCGGGGGAGGACAAAAAACCGCACTCCACAAGCACACAGGGGGTCTGTATGTGATGCAATAAGTAAATGCTGCCGGTTGCCTCCTTGACCTTACGGTTGTTTTCGGGTTGGAGAAGCGTGCGTGCCGTGCGTTGAATTTGCTCTGCAATTACGTAGGACGCAGGATCGTTTGGAGAATACCATACCTGTAATCCCGTACAGTCTGCCTTTGGGTAGGTGTTCATGTGAATGCTGACGAAAATGCTCTCCGCCGTATCCTCGGCGATCCTTTTTCTTTCGGCAAGATCGAGCGCTT
>JAFTMU010000180.1 GCA_017452215.1 Clostridia bacterium | reverse complement strand
TCGCCGTTGTCAAGTTCTTCGGTTGGGCGGCAAAGGTCAACAAGCGTGTTTCCACCGATGGAAAGGCGAGAAAGACCTTCGGTCAGGAGCTGCTCTACGGCTTCCACGTTATCTTCCACCCCTTCGACGGCTTCTATGACTTGAAGCACGAGCATCGAGGCTCCGTCAGAGCATCTCTCGTGTTTGTAGGATTGACCCTCCTTGCATTCTTCTATCAGGGAATCGGTCAGGGTTACGTTATGAACCCTATGGGGAACACCACCACGATCTGGATGCAAGCAATCTCGGTTTTGATTCCTCTGCTCTTGTTCGTCACCGCAAACTGGTGCTTGACCACCTTGTTTGAGGGTGAAGGAAGCTTCAAGGATATTTTCATTGCAACGTCTTATTCCTTGCTTCCTTTGATTCTTTTGATCATTCCCGCAACCATCGCCTCCAACTGGGTCACCACTACCGAGGCGGCGATCATCACCATGATCACGACCATCGCATTCATTTGGGTGGGCTTGCTCCTGTTCTGCGGCACGATGAGCACACACGAGTATTCCATTTTCAAAAACCTGATCACCATTCTGGGCACGATCGTTGCCATGGCGTTCATTGTATTCCTGGTGCTCCTGTTCAGTATGCTGCTGATGAAGCTGGTCAGCCTTGTTTCCAATATCGTATTGGAACTTCAGTATCGGGTATAAGGACAGATAGGAGGTTATGATATGAATTTAATAAAACGCATTCTTTCGGCACTCTTAGCTGTCACAATGATCCTCGGTACTCTTTCGGTGCTTCTTGTGCTTCCCGTCAGCGCCGCTTCTGCGGAATCGAGCGCAGGTATCGCCCAAAAGCCCGATATTGAGGACTACATGACGCATGTGTTCAACACTCCCGAGGAAAAGCTCGAAACCATGGAGATGATGTATTCCTATGACGGATACGAGCTCTATGTCGATGATCAGAGCGGTGAGGTAGCGGTCAAGGAGACCGCAACAGGCAATATCCTGTTTACTAACCCCTATGATGTGGCAGCCTCAAAGGGTAGCTCCACGGTAACTGATTCCAGAGTCCCCACGATGAAGGAAAAGCTTCTCTCGCAGATTCTCATCACTTGTACCGATAACGCCAACAACAGTTATACGTTGGCAAGCTATAAGGATTCGGCAGTCAATGACCAAATCCAGGTTTGGCGTACAAAAACGGGTGTCCGTGTGGAATATTCCGTTGGTCGTGAGGTCACCAAGCGCTTGGTGCCTATGAAGATTTTGGATGCCAGCTTCGAAGGAAACATTCTCGGCCCCATCAACGAGGCATTCGAGGCGGGTGCTATCTCCAATGAAGTTTATTACCAATACTTCCACATCGGAACCTACCGTGATCCCGATACGGGAAGATATTACCCCGGCTTGGATACCTATTGGCAGATCCTTGATATCAACAAGCTCCAGGACTTCTTGAAGGTTGAGGAGTGCAACGAGCATCCCGTGTTGAAGGACATGGCTGTTCCGGATACCGAGGATAACGATGGAGACGGCAATACCGAGGAGCTCTGGTATCCCGTGCTTTACATCTTCTACGAGGACGCAGTTAACGCAGGTGACCTGCAAACCATTGAAGAGGTCATCAAGATGTACTGCCCCGATTACACCTTCGAGCTCATGGAGGAGGATCATCTCATCACGGGCTACGAGGGCGACGAGGAATCTTACCCCATGTTCCGCTTGGCGTTGGAGTATTCCTTGACTGGCAACGGACTTGAGGTGACGCTTCCCTGTAACGGCTTGCGTTACGATATGTCCTCCTACCGTCTCGAATCTCTCACTGTCCTTCCTTATATGGGAGCAGGTAACTTCCTCAACGCAGGCTATGAGTACGGCGATGGCGAAGTCACCGAGGGTTACAACTTCTTCCCCGACGGTGCCGGCGCACTCTTTGACCACGGCGAGATGGCGAATACCGACGTTACCTACGACGGTTACATCTACGGTGAGGATTACGCTTACCAAACGCTGTATGGCTTGAAATTCCAAAAGCCTGTCCGTTATCCCGTATACGGCACGGTTTCCAGCGAGATTATTTATAATTACACCTATGTTGCCGAGGATGAAGACGGCAACGACACCGATCCCGTCACCGTGCGTGTTTCCAACACCGTCAAGACCAAGGACGAGATCATGGCAGAGCTTGAGGCAATGAATGCAACGCTTCTCTCGGGTGATCTCGACAAGACCGCTGAGGTATATCAGAGAGGCTACGTTGCTATTGTTGAGGCTGCAGATGCACTTGCTACCAAGTTCCGTATGAACCACGAAGGAGCAAGATGTGATTACAGTACCGTTTACAACTATTTCAATCCCAAGCCTAAGGATACGTATAAGCTTTCCGACTCCATTTCCGCAACTGCCAGCGGCGGCACAATGACGGTCGTATCTGACCGTAAATATACGGGAGATATCACCCTTCGTTATTTCCTGCTTTGTGACGAGAACCGTGCAGAGGCGGCAAAGGTAAAGGATGCAACCTATACGCATTATGCGGCAACTTGGTTCGGCATGGCAGAGGCTTACCGTGATTATCTGTATAACAACGGCATTCTCACCGAGCTGAAGGCGAGCGATTTGTTGAAGGATCTCCCCGTTTACATTGAGGTATTCGGAGCAATCGAAACCCAGCAAACCATTGCAACCATTCCCGTCAAGGTCATGACGCCCCTGACCACGTTTGGCAACGTTTTGGATATGTACGGTGAATTGTACGATTACGGTATCCAAAACATCAACTTCAAGCTGACGGGCTTTGCAAACGGCGGTATGTACTATCCTGTTCCTTCCTCCTTGAAGTGGGAGGATTCCGTGGGCGGAAATAACGAGTTCAAGGCGTTGATCGAGGCGGCAAATGCAATCAATGCGAAGGACGGCGAGCACGTTGGAATTTATCCCGATTTCGATTTTGCTTATATCCAAAAGGATGATTTCTTTGATGCCTTGAATTTGGATGACGATGCGGTCAAGGGTGTTGACGACCGTTACACCTCTCTTAGAAAGTACAGTCCCACCACGCAGACCTTCGTCACCTTCTATCAGTTGGTCATCTCTCCCTCCCGTTACAGCAAGTTCTATACGCAGTTGCTTTCCAACTATGAGCAATACGGACTCAAGAATATGTCGGTTGCTTCCTTGGGAACGGCGCTGAACTCGGATTTCGACGAGGAAGATCCTTACACCCGTAACGATAGCAAGGAATTTACAAAGCAGGCATTCTCCGATATCAAAGCTCAGGGATATAGCCTGATGACCGACGGCGGAAACGTTTATACTTGGGAATATGTTGATCACATTCTCAACGTGGAGCTGGATTCCAGCCGCTACATCAACGCTTGCGCAACGGTTCCGTTCATCGGCTCCGTTTTGCACGGTTACGTTCAGTTTGCAGGCACCCCCATCAACGAGGAGGGTAATGCAAACTACGCAATGCTCCGTGCCATCGAAAACGGCGCAAATCTGTATTTCATTCTTTCTTATCAAAACACCACTGAGCTTAAGACCGACTCGAACCTGAACCAATACTATTCCATTCGTTACGATATCTGGCTGGAAGACGTAGCCAAGTATTACAACGAGCTGAATACCGTATTGGGCGACGTTCAGACCAAGCGTATCATCAATCACCAATTCCTCAAGGGCGAGCGTATTTACAGCCTTAACGAATTGGAGCAAGAGATCGCTTCCAAGCTGGAGAATGCGGTTCAGGCAGAGCTTGACAAGATCAAGGACACCGAGATCAAGCAAAGCATCTCCGTGGCAGACGCTTGGTATCTCATGCGCAACGCAGAGAAAGATCTTGCCGCATATCTGAGGCAGATCAAGAGCCTCAATGCTTCCGTAGCAGCAGCCTACGCAGGCGCTACTGCAAACGCTGATTTCGCCGCTGTAATGCAGGGAGCGATTGATGCATACGATGCCATCGCCGACGCTGAGCAGGCTTTGGCGGATGCCAACCAGGCAGCAAAGGATGCTCTGGCAGCTCAGAAGGCTCTGCCCTCTGACGCAAGCGAAGCGGATAAGACCGCTGCTGCTGACGCCGTTGCCGCCGCACAAGCTGCCGCAGCAACCGCAAGAGAGAACGTTGCCGCTTCCAAGGAAGCCTACGCCGCAGCCATCAGCGCAGTCAGCGCACAGCTGTCGCAGCTTCGTTCCGAGGCAGTGGATCTGATCACCCTCGCCGTAGAGCTGGATGCTGTAAAGGCAAAGGCAGATGCGTTGTATTCCACCATCGATCAAGCCATTGAAACGGTTGAGACTACCTTGATCTACGAGGATGACGAGGAGACCAGACAAAAGCTTCTCGCACAAATGCGTGAGTGGAAGCAGGCAGTGGAGAACGGCAATTACTACGCCGATATTCTCAAAGCCTACGAGACGTACACCACCGCAGAGGGACAGGATTACCTGAACGAAGGCAGCGAGCTTTACGTGATCAACGTGTTGGCAGCTGCGGTTGAGCAGGCGTTCACCACGGATTTTGCCGAGGGCGGTCAGTATGTTGCGTACACTGCTGTCAACGCCGAGCTGCAAAAGGCATGCGCCAAGGATCTGTTCGACGCTGATGATATGAACGATCTTCGTCGGGAGCTCGAGGAGCAGAATGCAAACAACTCTCAGGGCTCCAACGATAAAACGGATGACAGCGCCAAGGGCGTTGAGATCGATAACAACCAGATCGTTCTCGTCACTTACGGTGACCGTGATCAGAAGACCCATGAAAAGACTCCTTATAAGAGCCTGATCCTGAACTACAACAACTTCGCAGTCCGTGTTGAATACGAGGGCGTTGTTTATACCATTGAAAGCGGCGATTACGTCGTGATCTATCACTGAGAAAGGGAGGTAACTTATCATGACAAATGATGTAAAAATCAGCGATGCTGCCGTGGTAGCGCCGCTCAAAAAGCGCAAGCGCAAAAAGATCGCCTCCCTTGACCGCCGCAAGGCACGTGCAGGTTGGATCTTCGTTCTGCCGTTTTTGATCGGATTTGTTCTCATCTATCTTCCCATGGTTGTTCAATCCTTGAACATCAGCTTCAGTGAAATGGTCACCGAGGGAGACCAGATTGTTTACAAGTTCAACGGGTTCACAAATTATCAGGAAGCCCTGTTTGTAGACCTGAAGTACATTCCCACGCTTCTCTCGGGTCTTGCAAATCTTGCATTTGAGCTTCCCGCAATCCTGATTTTCTCGCTTTTCATGGCAGTAATGCTGAATCAGAAGATGGCGGGCAGAGCAGTATTCCGTTCCATCTTCTTCATTCCCGTTATTCTTTGCTCGGGAATCATGGACGGTTGGAGCAACAACGAGCTGAGCGACAAGATGGAGTCGGGCAGCATTGATGACGGCTCGGGTCAAAACGCCACCGACGACTTGGTCTCCGCCATGGACCTGCAAATGCTGTTTTCCAGCATGAAGGTAGGTGGAGAGCTGGTCATCTACGTTACGCAAATGGTCAACAATATTTATAATATTGTTAACCGTTGCGGCGTACAGCTGCTCATTTTCCTGGCTGCGTTGCAGTCCATTTCCCCCGCTATTTACGAGTCCTGTAAGATCGACGGTGCAACAGGATGGGAAACCTTCTGGAAGATCACCTTCCCGATGATCAGCCCGATGATCCTCGTTAATGCGGTGTATACGATCATTGACTCGTTCACCTCATCGTCCAACCCGGTTATGGAGTACGTTCTTTCTCCCGAGGTTTACGACCAGCACCTGACACGAAGCACGGCTATGGCGTGGATCTACTTCCTGATCGTCATTTTGGTGGTCGCACTGATCGCACTTGTAATGTCGGCGTTTGTGTTCTACCAACGTAAGAACGATTGAGAAAGGAGGAGAGATTTATGAACGCACAAAACACTGAAAGAAAGTCAACCATCGTCAAGGAATCGAAAAATAAGATCCGTGCCGATTTTGACCGTTCTCCCTTAAAGGATAGAATCAAAGCAAGGTTCTTGAATTTCTACTTCCTGCAAAAGGTTGTCATTTGGATCGTTCGCATGATCCTGATGATCGGTATCTCGTATATCGTGCTTTATCCTTTCTTAACGCAGATCGCAGCGTCCTTTATGGCGCCTGAGGATTTCGTGGATACGACTGTTCGCTTGATCCCTAAGAATTTCTCCCTGGATATTTACCGTGCGATCATCACCGATTTCGGTTACTTCCAGGCGTTTGGAAACACCTTCCTTCTTTCCTTCGGCTGCGCACTGCTGCAGATGATGGTATGCTCCTTTATCGGATACGGATTTGCAAAGTTCAAGTTCCGTGGAAGAAACTTGATCTTCATGTTGGTTATGCTCACCATGATCATACCTCATCCTACGCTCCGTTCCGCAATGTATACGCAGTTCCGTAACTTTGATGTTCTCGGTATCGTCCGTCTCTTGAGAGGCGGCGGAATCCAGATCTTCGGATGGAATATCAAGGATATGGGTGAGGGCGTTGCCGCATTTTTCGAGGGGCTCAACGTGCTTCCCGAGACGATTACGCTGGGTACAGACGATTTGGGACTTCCGATCTTGATGCAGATCAAGCAAACGGGTCTGGATCTTTCCAATACCTATTGGCCCTTGATCCTGTTGTCCATGACCGGCTTGGCATTCAAGAACGGCTTGTACATCTTCCTGTTGCGTCAGTTCTTCCGTGGAATTCCCGACGAGTTGGAGGAATCCGCATACATGGATGGCTGCGGAACCTTCCACACCTTCTTCCGCATCATTCTGCCGCTTTCCATTCCCATGATGATCACGGTATTCCTGTTCGCATTCTGCTGGCAGTGGACCGATGATTTCTACATCAATCTGATCAACGTAGGAAAAGAGAAGGATGCAGACCGTGTGCTGGTACAGCTGGTTACTGCCGGTGGAGATCCGGAATCTCTGCAACAAGCGATAACGGGAGATAAATCGGGCTTGTATAAGGTGGCAATCAGGAACACCACGTCCCTGATGCTTATCGCCCCCTTGGTTGTCTTGTATGCCTTCTGCCAAAAGTTCTTGGTACAAGGTATCGAGCACTCGGGTATCGCAAACTGATTTATCAAAACAAAAAACTACGGGGCTGTCTCAAATTTGCAAATTTGAGACAGCCCCTTGCGCAAAAAAGCCGAAGGTAGGCTTTTTTGTGCCGGGAATTTGCGTTTTTCGTTTGCAAGTACGATCAAATACCGTCAAATTACGGACGAAAATTGCGGCGTCAAGCCGCAAAGCAAAAACCAGGGGGTGTCGACCAAATGCGAAACGCATTTGAGACACCCCCTTCATTTTGTCCCGGAGCAGGATTTTGTATTTTTTAGACAATATTTTATCACAAAAAAATCATTCTGTTCATTGACAGATCAGAAAAAATATGGTAAACTATGAGTGGCTACATTATGCCTGAAAAATTCCATAGGGAAAATAAAATTACAGCGAAAAGGAATTGATTTGCAATGGAGAAAAAAACTTGTCAAGCCGCAAATGCGACTCCGATCGAGGTGTGCGCAAAGGCATCGGTTCAAAAGGTTTTAAAGACCCCCAAGGCATTGTATTTCTGCAACGCCGAAGGCATCTCCTTCCGTCTCTCCAACGAGGGCAAAAAAGGCTGGAGATTGCAAACAAGTAAAACAGATAACAGCTTTGATTGCATCGGCGCCTCCCAAGAGGTTGCCCTCTTTATGAAGGAAGAGGTCAAGGACGAATCCCTGGAGATCACCGTCAACAAGTGTGACTGCGCCCTGACCGTAACCGCTATCGACGGCTCGTACGTTACGCTCTCCCTGTCCGAGGATTTTGCAATGAACGTTTGCACTGCTAAGGGAGCCGTAGTTTCTGCCATCAAATCCGTCAAGAAGGACGGTAAAAATATCATCGTCAAGGGCGCTTTGTCTGAAAACGAAGCAATCTATGGCGGCGGTGAGCGCTTTGATACCACCAATAAGCGTGGTACGCAAATGGCGCTGTATTCCTGCGACGGCTGGAACAACACCTACACGACCTACGTAGTTGTTCCGCTCTTTATGACAACGCAGGGCGGCGGTATGTTCTTTAACCGCAATGAATACGCCGTGGCAGATTTCGGCAAAGAAAATGCCGACGAGTGGTTCTATTCCATGGAGTCCGAGATCCTTGATTGCTATTTCTGGGCAACCGGTAAGATGGAGGATGCGCTCCTTGGTTACACCCTCCTTTCCGGACACGCATATCTGCCTGCTCCTTGGATGCAGGACGTTCAGATCTGCCGCTATGCTCCCGACTTTTGGAGCTTCGATAAGGATCTTGGCTACGATACCATCGAGGAGGTTCCCGATGCCGAGACGTTGTATATCAAGGTAGGGGATCGCTTTATTCTCCTGTCCGAGGCTTCCGCTGAGGAGAAGGCAGCGGCTGACCGTTTCTTCTTCAAGGATGAAAATTGCACGTGGACCCACTGCGGAAACGAGCTTGGATATCCTATCGCATACGGTAAGAATCCTTATAACGGCAAGTACTATAAGAAGGGCCCGAAATACAATCCCAGAGGGGATAGTGCCAAGACCATCATGCAGTCGTTTATGGATGCGGACATGAAGCCCTCTGCAGCCAGCATGGAGGGTAGAGGCTGGGCAGCGTGCTTCGACGATACGGATGCCTCCCGTGAAAACAAGGAAGACCTGAAAAAATCGGTAGAGTGGCTGCATGCCAACGGCCTCAAGGCAATGGTATATATTCGTGTTGGTGGCGTTCGTCACAGCAATATCGGCTTTAAGCCCGAGTATAAGGTCATTGCAGACGTTGATATCAAGAAAGAGGACGGCAGCATCGAGACCATCGAGAATACCGTCAGTATCCCGTGGATCCTCGGCACAGGTGAGAACCCCGACTGTGGCAAGACCCGTGACGGCTCCATGCGCACGGGCGACTATCTGGATATCACCAACGACGAGGCAGTGGAGTGGTACTTTGACAAGATCTGGGGCGAGATGATCGATATCGGTATCGACGGAGTCAAGATCGACTTCTGTGAATGCATGCCCGACGGTGAAAAGGACTACGGCGGCGTCGTTACTCACTACAAGTGGAAGAATCCCGACCGCATCGTCAAGGGAACCGAGCACCATGCTTACCCCGTGCTCTTCATTTCCGCATTCTACAAGAGAATGGTGGAATTGCAGCAGGCAAAGGGCAATTACGACGGCTTTATGGTATTCACCCGTGGCGGTGGTATCGGCTCTCAGCGCAACCCCTATATGTGGGCAGGCGACCAGGTCCGTTGCTTTGAAAAGCTGGGTGAGCAGGTCCGTTCTGTGGTCAACAGCGGTATGTCCGGCGTGCCCTATATGTCCTACGATATGGCAGGCTACGATTACGGAGGACATAGCATCTACACCATGTCTGAGGAAACGGAATCCGAGATCTTCGCAAGAGCCATTGAGTTCACTTCCTTTACCACCAACATTCAGACCCACGGTGACGTGCGCCATGCATATGAGATGACCGAGGAGACCAAGCAAATTTACCGCAACTTCACAAGGCTTCATGCAGAGCTGTTGCCGTATATGCAAAAGTATTCCAAGATCGCTTGCGACACGGGCGTTCCTCCCGTCCGTCACCCCGTTCTGCAATATCCCGACGACGTCAACGTATATAGCCTCAACGAGGAGTTTCTCCTTGGCGAGGGTCTGTACGTAGCTCCCATCACCACGGAACAGACCTTCGAGCGTGAGCTTTACCTGCCCGCAGGAAATTGGACCAACCTGCTCACCGGCGAGGTGCTGGAGGGCGGCAAAAAGATCACCGTCAAGGCAAATCTCGGTCAGATCCCGCTGTTCCTCAACAATGATTCTGCTGACGCCAAGGAGCTCGCTCCCATTTTCGAGGGCAAGAACTGGACGGCAATCAAGAATTTCAAGTAAATCAGCTTGCCCAAAAGGGGGTGTCTCAAATGCGTTTCGCATTTGGTCGGACACCCCCATGGTTTTTGCTTTGCGGCTTAGCGCCGCAATTTTCGTCCATGATTTGACCGTGTTTGATCGTACTTGCAAACGAAAAACGCAAATTTCCGGCACAAAAAAGCCTACCTTCGGTTTTTTTGTGCGAGGGGGTGTCTCAAATTTGCAATTTGAGACACCCCCTTTTCTTATAGGACTTTTCCACAAAATGCCACCCTTTATTTTGTCCAAATCTCCAAAATCGAAGAATGAAAAAATTAAATTTTCAATTCGGTTGACAAAGAGGGGGGAATATGTTAAAATGTGACAAACAGAGGAGCAATCTGTTTTAAAAAACTTGTTTCTTACAAGAAAAAGGGAAAAGGAAAACAAACAAATGAACAAGAACGCACTTCAAATCAGTGGCGCAACCGAGATCAAGGTTTGTGATTGCGCAGCGGTGAAGAGTGTATCAAGCACCGCTAAAGAGCTGTATTTCAGCAACGCTGACGGCATCTCCTTCCGTCTCTCCTACGAGGGCACCCACGGCTGGAGATTGCAGGCAACCGCCAAGGGCTGCGAGGGCTTCTGTGATAAGGGAGCAGGGCAATCCATTGCCGCCTTCATGGGGGAGGAAATCCCAAATTTGCGTGAGGAAATCTCCGTTACACAGGAAGAAAAAGCCATCAAGGTCACTGCATCGGGCGCTGACTCCGTGCTCCTTTCTATCGATAAAAAATTCTCGCTCCGCTTCGTTTCTCCCAAGGGAAAGGTGATCTCCGAGATTCTTTCCGTCAAGGAGAAAGGGCAGTCCCTGATCATCAAGGGCTCGCTTTCCAAGGACGAGGGGATCTATGGCGGTGGCGAGAGATTCGACGTTGTGAATAAGCGAGGAACCGCTTTTGCTCTTTACATCGAGGACGGTTGGAACAAATCCGACACCTCGTATATGGCAGTTCCGCTCTTTTTGACCACCCGTGGCGGCGGTATGTATATCAACCGCTACGAGAGAATGGACGTAGACTTCGGCAAGACCTGCAAGAGCAAGTGGAGCATCGATCTCAAAGGAGACCTTTACGATTGCTACTTCTATCCCTCGGATAATCTTTCCAATGCGCTTTTGGGCTATACCCAGCTGACGGGACACGCCGACCTGCCTCCCGCATGGTCCCAGGGCGTTATTATCTGTCGCTACGCTCCCGATATGCGCAGCTTTGGCGATATGCCCGATTTTACTACTCCCATTTCTTTCCAAGAGCTGATCGACGGACCCATGCCGCAAAACGCCGATGCGGATTGCCTGCAATATTCCATCGAGCGCAAGAACAAGAAAACGGGCGAGTGCTCCTACGTTGAGATGAAGAGATATGAGGAGACCGATGAGTACACCTACGATTATAACGTAGTCTATTACACCCGTGCAGGCGGCTACTACCGTATCAGCCACTATTCCAAGGACGGTGAAAATTACTTCCGTGTCGGTCCCAAGGGCAGCCCCGGAGGACTTGGCGTCGTTCATCTGACCAACAACTTTATCGAAGCGGACATGAAGCCCACCGCCATGCTCATGGAAGCATGGAACTGGGGCAACATTTCCCTGGATGAGGAGCTTTGCCGCAACAACGAGGCAGAGCTGATCAAGAGCGTCAATTTCCTTCACAACCTGGGACTCAAGGTCATGGTCTACATGGGTATCGCAGGCGGCTTCTCTCCCTGCTCCAAGGGCTTTAAGGAGGAGTATATGCTCCATGCCGAGATCACCGATGCCGACGGCAACGTTACTACCACCACTCGCATTCCCCAGACCTCCGGCGCCGATAACCCCGACGTTCGTGGCAATTCCTGCCGTTCCTACATGGATATCACCAACCCCGAAGCAGTGGATTGGTACTTCAACCGGATTTGGGAGCAGATGATCCGCATCGGCGTGGATGGCATCAAGATCGACTTCTGCGAGATGGTTCCCGATGAGGTGACCTATCCCAACGGCATGTCCGTTAAGTACCGCTTCTACGATGGCAGCTACTTTACCGGCAAGGATATCCATCATGCTTACCCCACCTATGCTATTTCTCAATTCTATAAGAATATTCACCGCCTGCAAAAGGAAAAGGGAATCGACAGTGGATTTGTGGTATTCTCCCGTGGCGGCGGTATCGGATCCCAGAGGAATCCCTTCATGTGGTCGGGCGACCAGACCCGTACCTTCGAAAAGATCGAGGATCAGCTTCTCGCCGTCGTTAACTCGGGTGTTTCGGGCGTTCCGTTCATGAGCTACGATATGGCAGGCTACCAATACGATAGCCCCTACGGCTACTTCAAGATGGGCATCGACCGTGAATCCGAGCTGTTCGCAAGAGCCACCGAATGCACCGCCTTCACTACCACGATGCAGACCCACGGCGACGTGCGTCACGCATACGAGATGAACGAGGATACCAAGGAGATCTACCGCCGTTATACCTCCTTGCGCCAGGAATTGATGCCTTACATTCAAAAGGTTTCCAAGGAGGCTTGCGACACAGGTATGCCTGTGGTTCGTCAAATGGCACTGTTTGATTATAAGGATAAGAACCTGTACGGGCTCGAAACCCAGTTTATGCTGGGAGATGCTCTCCTTGTTTCTCCCATCCTCACCGAAAATACGTATGAGAAGGAGGTCTACCTCCCCCGTGGAAGATGGACCAACCTGCTTACAGGTGAGGCTGTCAAGGGTGGACAGACGGTAACAGTCAAGGCAAACCTTGCCC
>JAFTMU010000179.1 GCA_017452215.1 Clostridia bacterium | reverse complement strand
GCCATCGACTTGATCGACGAGGCGTCTTCCCGATTGCGGATCAGCGCTCGCACCTCTCCTCCCGATATGAAAGAAATGGAGGAACGGGTAAAAAAGCTGAGTTTGGAAAAGGAGAAAGCTATCAATGCGCAGGACTTTGAGCGTGCTGCAAGTCTGCGGGATGAGGAGCAACAAGCCAAGCAGGAATACAACGAGAAAAAGGAAGAATGGGAAAAGACACAGAGCGCAAACGATCTGACCGTGATGGATACGGATATTGCAGACGTGGTTACCCAGTGGACGCAAATTCCCGTGAACAAGCTCTTGGAGGAAGAAAGCGACAAGCTGCTCCGTCTGTCTTCCCTACTCAAGGAAAAGGTCATAGGTCAGGATGAAGCAACCGAGGCGGTGGCAAGGGCGATCCGCAGAGGCAGAATGGGTTTGAAGGATCCCAAGCGTCCCGTTGGCTCCTTTATCTTCATGGGTCCCACAGGAATTGGTAAGACCGAGCTTGCAAAGGCTCTTTCCGAGGTCATGTTCGGTGACAAAAATGCGATGATACGGCTGGATATGTCCGAATACATGGAAAAACACAGCGTTTCGAAGCTGATCGGTTCTCCTCCCGGATACGTTGGCTTCGAGGACGGCGGACAGTTGACCGAACGCATTCGTCGCAAGCCTTATTCGGTGGTTTTGTTCGATGAAATCGAAAAAGCCCATCCGGATGTGTTCAATATTCTTTTGCAGGTATTGGAGGACGGTGTGCTGACGGATTCTCAGGGAAGGCACGTTGATTTCAGAAACACGGTTCTGATCCTGACCTCTAACGTAGGCGCCGGGGATCTTTCCGCCGCAAAGCCTCTCGGCTTTGTTTCCAATGCCGAATCCAAAAATCAAGAGGAAGAAAGGAAAACTCGCATGATGAATGCGCTCAAAACCACCTTCCGCCCCGAGTTTATTAACAGAATTGATGACATTATCATATTTAACAGTTTGACCGAGGAAAACATCGAAGCCATTGCCTCCTTGATGTTGAAGGAAGTGGAAAAGCGCATTTGCGACATTGGCATGCGGATCGAATTTTCGGATGACGTGCCAAAGCTCTTGGCAAAAAACGGATTCGACGCTTCCTTTGGCGCCCGTCCCCTCAGACGTGCGGTGGTCCGCATGGTAGAGGATGCCTTTTCTATGGAAATGCTGGAAGGGAAATTCCTTCCCGGTGACCGAATCAAGGCGGACGTAGCCGAGGATCGGATCGTTTTTTCAAAAGTATAAGCATCTGTTCTCACATCTCCGTCGTCGCTCGTATTTCAAAGCGGCGGCGGAGATGATTTTTTTCGTTTTTTATTCAAAAATCTCCCCAAAAAATAAAAGATATGGTATAATAGAGATAGAAAAAGACAGGAGGACAATTTATGGAACGCAAAAACGGAAAACTTCTTGTGCGCTTGCTTTGTTTTGCGCTCACCTTTGTCCTTTTGGGCGGTATTTCTATTCACGTCAGCGGAAGCATGCGGTATTTTTCGGGTGAGGCGGAAAGCTATTATCAATCCTTGCTTGCTGCGGGCTTTCCCGAGGATTATGCGGTTTCTCTGACCGAATTGCATCTTTTACATCCCTCTTGGCGCTTTGAGCCCCTTTTGGTGACGAAGGAAAACCCAACGTATACTTGGTGGCACGTTTTGAAGGAAGAAAACAAAGAGCCCGATAATAATTTGATTTTTTCCTCGGACTCCTACCGTGACTATCAGCATCCGTTAAACAAGCAACTTTACGATGCGGGATACTATCAGGTCTCGGATGCAGGTCTTGCTTATTTTATGGATCCGAGAAACTTTTTGAATGAGACGGATATTTTTCAGTTCTATCTGCTTT
>JAFTMU010000178.1 GCA_017452215.1 Clostridia bacterium | reverse complement strand
GACGGGAATCGACATCAAAGAGAGTCTCCCAAAGACGAGCACTTGGATCAGCATCAATCCAAGATTGGCGATCAAGCCGACGAAAAAGGCGCCTGTAAGGGATGATAAAAGCTGAAAGCACCGCTTTGGCAAAAGCTTTTTCCGTGAGAGCTCGGTCGTCTTTTTCTGAAAGAGTGGCCAGAAAATCACGATAGAGCCTGCCGCTACAAAGGACATCCACATTCCTATATCAAGAATTGCATTGGGACCCAGGAAAATCATAAGTGCAAGAGCAAAGAAAAGTGCTGTGACGGAATCGTATTCCGCCTTCCAACAAAAGCCGAGTGATAGGATCAAAAACATCAACACTGCACGGCAGGTAGAGGGAGCGCATCCTGTAAGCATCAGGTAGACGAGAGAAAGCAAAACAAGAGCCGCTGTTCTTGGGGCTCTTGGGCATAACAGCTTGCGCAGAAAAAGGTCAAATGCGCCGATCAGGATGGAAATATGTAATCCGCTCAATGCCAACAGATGCGTTACCCCGCAACGCTCAAACGCCAAGGTGACGTCGGTATCAAGCGCCTCCCTGTTTCCAAGCAATAAAGCAGACGCCAATGCTCCTGTGGCTTTTCCCAGAACGCTGTTGAGACGATAGGAAAGACGTTCATTCCACTGAATAAAGAAAATGCGAGCGGAGTTGCTTGTTTCTTCCAAGATCTCACAATCCTCATGAGAGGAGCAAACGAAAGCCAGCAGCATTCCCTCTTTTAAGGCGGAGGCTGTTTCATCCCCGTTTTTTGTTTGAAAGGAACGGGCGGTGGCAGTGGCAGAAAAGCGATCCCCTACCTGCATCGCAGAAGCATATTGACAATCGAGCTTTGCATCGATTTTGCACGGAGTTCCGTTGATGGAGGAAAGCTCCACTTGAAAGGTGGACTCGTAAGGGAGCGGGCGGAGATTTTTGATCACGGTTCCTTCTACGTAGCATTCCTTTCCTACGTAAGCTTGATATTTGGGAAACTTAACATGAAAAAACAGAAAGGAGGATATCGCAGCCGAAAATGCCAAAAATAAGCACAGTGACAGTAAGAAGAAGGATTTTGTGCGCTTTTTAAGGTAGAGAAAAAGGAACACAAAAGCGAGCAACATGGCAGCAATAGCGAGAATCAGCGCCCAAGTAAAGGAAAGATAAAACGCCACACCTGCGCAACAGACAAAGGCGCAGCAGCATACGCATAAGGGGCGGTTATGAAAAACGTGCATTGGCGGTTCTCCTTTCCTTCTTTTTTGTTTAAAAACTGATTTTAAGGGAAAAGACGGGCGCTTTTTGAAAAAACTCTTGACAAATACAGGTTTATCAGGTATAATGTAGTTGTGTTGGGAAAAATTCAAGCTCCCACGTTCATTACATTATGGAGGAAACATTATTATGTTTGAAACACTCAAAAACATTTTGGTGGAAGAGCTGCAGCTGGATGCCGATGAAATTACTATGGAATCGGATCTTGCAAATGATCTGGGCATCAATTCCATTGAGCTTGCTGATCTTGTTATGACCTGTGAAGAAAAATTCGGCGTAGAAATCAAGGACGAGGACATTTACAAGTTTGTCAACATCGGCGACGTTGTTAAATACCTGGAAGAAAACGCACAACAGTAATAAGCGTGAAGAGGGTGAGTCAAATGCAAAAATTGCATTTGGTACTCACCCTCTCGTTTTTGCTTGATGGCAAATGCCATCATTTTTGCCCGATTTACGGGCAAAAAACGCAAATTCCGTGCGTCAAAAAAGCCTACCGTCGGCTTTTTTGCGCAGAGGCTTCGTCAATGACTCAGCCCCTTTTATGTTTTTTTCGTTTGCATCCTGCAAAGCAAGGTTTTTTGCGTCGGATCGTACTCCTTGGAGGACAGGTGAAGAAACAGCTCTTCTCCGGAAGCAATTGCGGCAACAACGCAAACTCCGATGCAAAAGGCAACGATGACCGGAAGATCCAAAAGATACGGTACTGAGAAGATCATAAAGCCTGTAAGCTTATTGAGATACGTGTGAAGGGATGCAAATCTTTTGTATTTGAGCGCTGCAACCAAGTAGGAGCAAAAACGCAAAATCAAAATGCCTGCAACCACATACCAGATCCACCCCGGAAGCTTTTTCCAAAGAACGGGAAAGATCCGATATAACATAACTGCATAAAATAACAGATCGGCAATACTGTCCAGCTTAGCACCAAAGCTACTTGTGGTTTTCATTTTTCTTGCGATGAAGCCATCGGCTACATCGCTGATCCCGCAAATTGAATATATGACGTAGAACGGAATGGAAAGCGGAGGGATAAAAAACAACAAAACTGTGCCGATGATCCGAATGACGGTAATACAGTTTGGAAGCTGCTTGATCAACATCTATCTTCTCTCCTCTAAAATGTATAAACTATTAGCATTATACTATCTTTTTCCAAAAAAGTCAATACAATAAAAAAGAATTGTGTCGATTTTTGGGTTTTTAATTGCATTTCAATAAAAAATTTGTTATAATATACTCAATCTAAAAACCAAGAGGAACAACATTTATGAGAATGAGAAGAAAAAAGCACGGCACCGAGCGGATTGCAGCCTGTGCCGAAATTTTAATTGAAAACGGGCTTTCCAAAGAGGTAGATCCGCAATCCTTTTTCAAAGAAAAAAGAGAGTTACATTTAGAGATTGGCTGTGGTAAGGGAGATTTTGCCGTTGGAATGGCTGCAAAATATCCCAATGCAAATTTTATTGCTATGGAACGGGTGTCGGACGTTGCTTGCCTTGCTTTGGAGAAAGCAATGAATGCCAAGGGGGAAAGAGACGACAATCTCCGATTTGTCATCGGAGATGCAAGAAATTTAGCGGATTGGTTCCCTCCCCACTCCGTTGATTGCATCTATCTCAATTTCAGTGATCCGTGGCCCAAAAAGGGATATGCCAAAAGACGCTTGACACATCAAGACTTTTTAGAGCTTTATCGAACTGTTTTGAAGCCGGGCGGTGTTTTAAAGTTAAAGACCGATAACGAAGGGCTGTTTGATTTCAGCTTGGAGCAATTTACTCTTTGTTCGCTGAAAATTGAGTGGCAAAGCAGAGATCTTCACCGCTCCGAAAAGAATGCAGATAATATTATGACCGAGTACGAGCGCAACTTTTCTCAAAAGGGACAGGTCATTTACTCTGCTTGGGTTCGCTTTTAAAGGGAGGAATTGTCGTGTTAAAGGATTTGTTGATCAGCTCTCGCTCCTATCGCAGCTTTGATGAATCGGTAAAGATCCCTTATGAGACGTTATGCGATTGGATCGATCATACCCGTTACTGCCCTTCCTCCATCAATTTACAAATGCTGAAATTTTGTATTGTCACGGAGGAAGCGGTCTGCGATGCGCTTTTATCCTGCACTCGGTGGGCAGGAAAATTGAAGGATATTCATCTGCCACCAAAAGGAAATGCGCCTGTTGCTTATATTGTTATTTGCTCTGATGACGCTGTTATTGCGAATGCAGAAAGCTTTCAAAAGGACGTGGGGATCGTTGCGCAAACCGTGATGCTGGCAGCAGCAGAAAGCGGCTTTGGCGGTTGTATGATCGGATCCTTTTCTAAGGATAAAATCGCTGCTCTTTTATCTCTTTCCGATCATCTGACGCCCCAGCTTGTTTTGGCTCTGGGAAAGCCCAACGAGGAGGTACGGATCACCGAGGCAGATGCTGACGGTAGCGTGACCTATTACCGTGAAAACGGGATTCACTACGTTCAAAAGCGTCCCTTGGAGGATTTGATCATTCAGGAGAGGAAAAGATAAGATGGCTCTGCAAGAAGAAAGCGGCGTGCTTATCATTAACAAGCATGCCGGTGTTACCTCCCACGATATCGTTAATAAGATCCGCCGTTTGTATCACACCAAGCGTGTGGGTCATACGGGGACCTTGGACCCTATGGCAACGGGGGTTTTGGTGGTTTTGGTGGGCCGTGCCGCAAAGGCATCGGAATACCTGGTGACCGACAGTAAGAAGTACTGTGCCCGTTTACGTCTTGGAATAACAACAGACACGGAGGACACCACAGGGACAGTATTATCCTCCTCGGAAACGATTCCCGACAGTGAGCAAGTGCAAGCCGCTCTTCCCCATTTTCAAGGGAAGATCATGCAGGTGCCTCCCATGTACAGCGCATTGAAGGTCGGCGGTAAAAAACTGGTCGATCTTGCCCGGGAAGGACAAACGGTGGAGAGAGTACCAAGGGAGATCGAGATCTTTTCTCTCACAGCGCAAGCCACCGACATCCCAACGGAGTACATTTTGGACGTTCACTGCTCCAAGGGGACGTATATTCGGACACTTTGCTCGGATATCGGCGCTTTCCTTGGGTGTGGCGGTGTAATGGCTGCCTTGGAGCGCACCGAAACGGGTGGATTTGATCTTTCCCGATCTCATACCGTTGAAGAACTTGAAGAAATGACCGAAGAGGAGCTTTCCCATCTATTGATCCAGACGGAGCAGTTATTTGCTTCACTTCCCAAGGTGATTCTTTCGCCGTTCTTTGAAAAGCTATGTCGAGGCGGGTGTGAGATCTATGAAAAGAAGCTTGGAGTTTCCTTCAAGGTAGGAGCGCAGGTTCGCCTCTGTGATCAAAGCGGAACGTTTTTTGCCCTGGGAGAAGTCAAAGGATATTCCGATGGAGCGGCAATCAAGGCGATAAAAACCTTTTCTCTGTAAAAAAAAACAAAAAGCGCATAACAAGCGTTTGCTTGCTATGCGCTTTTTTGTTATGCGCCAAGCTCCTCTAACAGCTTGGTTGCACGCTGCTTCATCAATGCAGCGTAATAGGTTACGATAATGATCTCCAATGCCTTGTCCAATCGCTTCTTTGCTCCCTCAAAGGGCTCAACGTAATCAACGGTGAACTCCTCAACGATGCTTCCAACGGTGTCCAAGCAGCAGAGATCCGCAGCCTTCATATGATCCAAAATGCGGCAGATATAATCGTAAAGCACGGAATCACGAATAATGTCATCGCTGGTATCCTCGATGTCTCCGTTGATATATTGGATCAGAAACGCAATGTGATCGAGCTGCATACAGGAACGGAGCATATTGATGATGAGAATATGCGCCACTTGATCGATATTATATTTTTTCAGTACAGAGGTGGTCACCCAACCACGCTTGGTCCAATTTTGCAGGGTGGAGCTATCGATCCCCGAAATATCACG
>JAFTMU010000014.1 GCA_017452215.1 Clostridia bacterium | reverse complement strand
GGGGACTGACTTCGTGTTGCAGGGAGAGGGAAGCTCCCAAGGCTTTGACGGTATTTACGACGAGCTGTTGATCTTCTTTATTTGTATGGCAATTCTTTTCATTGCGGATTGGATGGTGTATTGTTATGAAAAATATCAGCTTCGATAATCCGTATCTTTTATTGCTTGCCATTCCTGCCTTGCTTTTGGTGCTGCTTCCGTTTTTATTCACCTTCCGCAAGGAAAACAGGAGCAAGAGCTCTACAGTGTCTCTGATCCTGCATCTTTTGATCGTGGTGTGCGTGATCCTTGCCTTGGCAGGGACGGTCGTCACCACCGTCATGACCGAGACGGACGTCTACATCGTTGCCGACGTTTCTCATTCCTCGGCGCTGAATCTGGAGCTGATAGATGAATATATTCAAGGGCTCATGGGCTCGTTGCCCGTCAATTCCAAGGTGGGCGTGGTCTGCTTTGGCAAGGACTATACGCTGCTCACCGACATGGGGGGCGAGATCGTCAGTGTCAAGGAGGCAGAGGTGGATCCCAGCGCCACCGACATTGTGGGAGCACTGGATTACACCGCAACGCTTTTCCAAAGCGACGTGATCAAGCGGATCGTGCTGATCACCGACGGAAAACAGACCGACGGAAAGACCACCGCTGAATTGATCACCTCTATTGAGTCTCTTCACACCAAGAATATTTCCATCGATGCCATTTATTTGAACAACAATCTGGGTGCCGACGTCTCGGAGGCGCAGATCTCGGGAGTGGATTTTACCCCCTCTGCGTATTTGAACCATGAAAGCACCGCCAACGTGCTTTTGCAGTCCAACCAAGAGGCACAGGCGATTGTCACCCTGTACCGCAACGCTCAAAAAGAGGAGGAGCGGGCGGTGACCCTTACCAAGGGCTATAACGTAGTCAACTTCGATCTGCCTACAAGCGAGGCAGGGGTTGGGGACTATCGGGTGGTTCTTTCCATAGAAGGGGATGCGTGCGAGGAAAACAATACGTATTTCTTTACCCAAAGCGTCGCAGGAGAATTGAATGTTCTTCTGATCACTTCCAACAAGGCGGATCTTGCGGCGGCAGAGCGGTTGTACGGAGAGAGCGCCGTGATCACCTCTTATATTAACGATCCCGACGTTCCGTGCAGCGTTGAGGAGCTTTGTAAATACGATGAGATCCTGCTTTCCAACGTGGACGTGCGAGAGCTCAACAACGTCAGCGCCTTTATCGACGGCTTGGACAAGGTGGTATCGGTGTACGGCAAGAGTCTTATGACCCTGGGGGACACCAAGATCCAGAACAAGACCGACGACGTTTTGAAGCAATTGGAGGATATGCTTCCCGTAAAATTCGGAAATAAGGATCAGGATCCCAAGCTTTACGGGATCGTGATCGATACCTCCCGCAGTATGGATAACGCCTACCGTCTGATCGTGGCAAAGCAGGCGGCGATCCAATTGCTCAATCTGCTCAAGGACGACGATTACGTGACCGTGTTTGCTTTTTCGGGCTCGGTCAGTCTGATCCAGGAGCCCACGCTTGCCGTTAATCGGGAAGCGGTTGCCAAGCTGATCAATGACATTCCTCCCACCCAAGGCACCTGTCTCGGTGCGGGCCTCAAGGCTGCTTACGACATGATGAAGGATCTGCCTTTTGGTGATAAGCAGGTGATGCTGATCAGTGACGGCAAATCCTATGCGCTGGAAAACGATGACCCCGTGCAGGTGGCGCAAGCCATGACTGCAAGGCAGATCGCCGTATCGGTGATCGATACCTTTACCAACTCGGGGGATGCTACCCAAATGCTCAAGGATATTGCGGCGGCAGGCGGCGGCGTTTATTATCATTTGAGAAATGAATCCTCCCTGATGGATCTGGTCTTTACGGAGATTGCCGATGACGTTACCGAAACGGTGATCGAGGAAAAGACCGAAGTGGAGATCCTGCGTCCTTCGGATGAAGCATTGGACGGAGTTTCCACGCTTCCCGATATCCTTGGTTACATTTATTCCAAAGCAAAAACCGGCACCACGCAGGTGCTTGGCGTTGATTTCGTCAAGACGGGCGGCGCTGTGGTGGAGGTGCCCCTGTACGCATATTGGGGCTACGGCAACGGAAGGGTCGCTTCCTTTACCTCCTCCATTACCGATTGGACCGATTCCTGGCAGGGGAATGACGGAGAGACGTTCTTGAAAAATCTTCTTTCGGTCAATACCCCCGTGGAGCAGATCCATCACCCGTATACGCTGAACGTGGAAAAGGACGGCGTGTATGCCACGCTGGAATTGATCCCCGCCACGCTCAACCCTTATGCCTCGGCATCGGTGACGGTCACCCATCCCGATGGCAGCGCTCACACCCAGCAGCTGGTATTTGATTCCACTAAATATTGCTACGCTTTTTCTGCCGCCGAGGCAGGGAAGTACACCGTAAGCATCAGTTATTCTTACAATCAGTATTCCTTCGTCAGTGATTCGTATTTCCACGTTTCCTACCTTCCCGAGTATGACAGCTTTACCGTGTTTGAGGCGTCTGCGCTCTATACGGTGGTGCGCAACCGGGGAACGGTGAGCGAGAACGGCAGACTTACCATTACCAATGACGAAAAGGAGATTGCGACCTACACCGTTGACTACACTGTACCGCTCCTGATTGCGGCGATCGTTTTGTACGTTGCCGATATTATCATCCGCAAGCTCAAATGGAGCGATATCAAGAGCTTGTTCGGTAAGGGAAGAAGCAAAGGAGGGGCTGTAAAATGAAAAGAACGTGGCTGCAAGCCCTGCTTGCGATCCTTCTCTTGCTTTCCATGGTGAGCTGCGGTGAGTATAAGCCTGCCATCAAGCCCCCCGAGGACGGTACAAGCGAGGAGGATACCTCTACGACGTTGCCCGAGGGCGATGCCGACCCCGATCCCGAGGAAACGCCCTTTACCGTGACCCTTTACGCCGAGGGAGAGGTATTCGTTCCCACTGAGCCCATCTATGCACAGTGGACCGACGGATACAGCTTCCACCAAGCCCCCTTTGACGAAACGGGCAAGGCACAGATCACGGGACTTGACGGAGACTATCGGGTAACGCTTTCCGCTATCCCCGAGGGATATAGCTACGATGCCAATTCCTACGTGTCCACCAATGAGAAGCGAGACGTTTCCATTGAGCTTTATCCTCTGGTCTCCTACAAAAAACGGGGAAGCGACCTGTATTCCAACATTATTGAGATCCGCAAGATGGGGGTCTACCGCACGGAGCTGAAAAAGGAGGGACAGGTGGTCTACTTCCAATTTGCTCCCACCAAGAGCGGGACCTATTCCATCGAGACCTGGGTGGATATCACGCAAAATGAGATCAACCCCCAATTAGAGATCTATAACGGCTCTACCGCTTACAAGGTATATGCCTACACCTTAGATGACGGCGCCGCCTCTGCGGAGTATACCAAAAACGTTCGCTTTGAGGTAAAGATCGACCAGGCGCAGATCGGCTCGGTCTATGCCTTCGGCGTCAAGGCGTCGGTCAAGGACGGAGAATACCCCGTGTACGTGGATTTTGCATTGCAGCTCAACGGCTCCTTCTCCATGGAGCGGACTAAATATAAGATGATGCTTCCCATGGAGATCGAAAAGGTCAGAGCGGCAGACAGAAACGGACTTTTGCAATGGAGTGGCACTCTGGTAGGACCCGAGACAAAGCTTGGCAAATACAACGTGTTTGAGGGAGACAACTACAAGCTCAATCCTCAAACGGGACTGTACCATCGATATGATGCAGACACCAACACCTACGGGGCGATCCTGTACGCCTACATCACCCAGCCCTGCCGTTTTATCGACAAAGCCTTTTCGGTGGTCGAGTATGAGGGAAACAAGGCGCTGACCGTTTCCCGAGGAACGGAATGCTATAAGCTCTTTATTGAGGGGTATAGCGCATTGGTCAGTGCAGGCTACGACACCTCGTGGCAGGTGGGACTTTCCTCGGGTGAGCTGACCAAATACGCCTCCTGCTCGGGATATCAAGCCGTCAGCAACGGTGACGGTGTGGTTCCCGTGACCGAGGAGATCAAGGTCTTTTTGCAAAAATACAGCGTCAGCCAGACCCTGTTCCGTGACGGAGAGGGCTGGGTGGAGGAGAACCCCGACGTTGACGTAGATGCCTTGGAGGAGGATCAGTGGCTTTTTGCCTGCGCCTACTATGCCGAGGACACCTACTCTTACACCCCCGCCGAGTAAATCGGCACACTACTTTCTGATTTCAAAGCAATTTGAAATAAATATTATTTTTTAGGAGGGAAAAGTCATGAAAAAGCTTTTCTGCTTGGGATTGTGCTTGCTTTTGGTAATTTTCACGCTTACCGCTTGCTTAAATAATCCCGAGGACACCGGAACAACCTCCGGTGAAGAAACCACTACCCCTGTGGAAGAGGAATCCACTACCCCCGGTGGTGAGACACACGACCACGTATATGCGGCTGAGTGGACCACCGACGCAACCAACCACTGGCACGCAGCCACCTGTGATCACAAGGACGAAAAGAAGGACCTTGGCGCACACAAGGATGAGAATGCCGACAACAAGTGCGACACTTGTGCTTACGTAATGGCATACGCTGTTACCGTTACTGCTCCCAACGGAGCCGTAGTGGACAAGGCAGCCCAGAACGTAGCAGTTGGCGCTGACGCTACCTTCGCAGTGACCTACGGTGTGATCTACAGATTGTCTGCGGACAATGCAACCTTAGTTGACAGCGTTGACAACGAGGACGGCACCGTTACTTGGAATTTCAAGGTCGCTGCTCCCACAGCAGATACTGCTGTTACCGTCAGCGCAGAGCAGGTCATCTTTGGCGCACCTGTTGACGCAGGACTGGTCACCTTTGAGGGCGTTTCGAGCGCTTGGACGTTCTATCCCGGTGCTGATATCACTGTCAACCTGGAGGCAGGCGATTACATCGCTTACTTCCTGGGCGGTGACGGCGGCGCAACTCTCGGTCTTGCAGCAGATGATTGTAGCACCATGGGCTATGCTTTCACCGTAGAGGAAGCAGGTGAGGTAACTCTGGTAACCAAATTCATGACCTACACGAAATATGACGAGGCGACCGACGTTTCCTTGACCTACATTATCGCAAAGAACGAGGACGTGACCCTGAATGCTCTTGAGGGCGAGGGATACCTTCTTGCTACCAACGTTTCTCAGGAGATCGTGTTCACCGTTCCCACTCCCGGTCTTTATACTTTCAGTACTACGGCAGAGGGAATTAACATCAACGAAGAGATTACTTCCTCTTGCATCTTTATGGCAACCGAGGAAAACCAGGAGATCCGTATCTCCGTGAAGTATGAGGACAGCATGAACGTGCTCTTCGACTTCGATTGGAGCATTGCATTCGTTGACGGTCCCGCTCTGAATGATGGCGCTAACGACGTGGTCATTTCCTTGGAGGGCTACACCGCATTTACCTATACCGCACCCGTAGCAGGTAGCTACTCCTTTGTTGCAGAAAGCGGAAACAATTACTTCTATTATTGGAGCACTGATTACGGCTTCCTGACCTCCGACTACTCCGGCAGCTACCTCGTCAAGAACGCAGAGGCGGGCGAAAAGATCCTCGTTCTTGTCAAGTGCCACGACTATGAAGCAATCGATGACGTGGCTGACGTGATCACCGTTTCCTACGCAGGCATTCTGGTAGAAGAGGGTGAAAACACCGTTGCAACCAACGGTGAGGGCACCGAGGTGACCTTCATCGCTACCTACGAGGGCTGGTTCAACATCATTGCAGGCGAGAACACATTGATCGGTATCGTCGGCGAGGATGAGACTGTTGCGTGGGTCTCCGAGTATGAGATCTATTTTGAGGGCGAGAATTTCGCATTCCTCGTAAAGACTGCTGACGGCGCAGAGGCTGATGCCGC
>JAFTMU010000177.1 GCA_017452215.1 Clostridia bacterium | reverse complement strand
CCTTCCCGCCTCCCCCTCCTCTCTCTTTCGTGGATGCACCGTCACCTCGGGAAGCGGGGAGATGGTAGTCACTGCAGTGGGAGACGCCACCTTTTTGGGGGAGATCTCACGGGAGATACAGACCGAACAAAGAGAGAGCCCTCTCAAGCTTCGCCTCTCCAAGTTAGCAAAGCAGATCAGTATTCTGGGCTACGTAGCCGCCGTGCTGGTGGCGCTGGTCTATCTGTTCAACACCTTTGTTTTGGACAGCGGTATGCAGCCCGCCGTCATCTATTTAAAACTGAGCAACGTCCCCTATCTTTTCACACATCTCTTCCGTGCCTTTACCCTTGGGCTGACGGTGGTCGTGGTGGCAGTTCCCGAAGGACTTCCCATGATGATCGCCGTGGTGCTTTCCTCCAACATCCGCAAAATGGTCAAGGATCAGGTGCTGGTGCGAAAGCCCGTGGGCATCGAATCGGCGGGAAGCATGGATCTGCTCTTTACCGACAAAACGGGAACCCTGACCGAGGGAAAAATGAAGCTTTCCTCCATTCTTCTCCCCGATCAAAAAAACGTTTCACCAAAGCAATTTTACAAGGATAGCTCCATGGCAGCCCGTCTTTTGCCCTTGTGCTTCCGCTATTGCAACGAGGCGACCCTTGGCACGGGCACCTCGGGAGAAAAGCAGGCGCTGGGCGGCAACGCCACGGGCAGAGCGGTCTTGGAAAGCATTCTCTCTCTCCCCGAGCCCACAGGCGTTCGTGTACTCTCCCACCTTCCCTTTGACAGCTCCCGCAAATACGCCGCAGTGACCCTTGGAGGCAAGCTTTCCATGACCCTTGTGTTGGGCGCCCCCGAGCGCATTCTTCCACACGTGAAGGAGGAATTGCGGGCAGATGATTCTATGGGCAGGTTTTCAAGAAAAGAAACCGAGGAGCGCATCAAAAAAGAGACCCAAAGAGGTGTCAGAGTCCTATGCGTTGCCATCAGCTGTGAGGGGAGCCGTGCAGAGACATTTGCCGGCGGCATTCGGGGCTCCCTTTGCTACGTTTGCTCCTTAGCGCTGGTGGATCCCCTGCGCCGTGAAGCCGCCCCATCGGTGGCAAAATTGCAGGATGCGGGCGTGCAGGTGGTCATGATCACGGGGGATAGCAAGGAGACCGCCGAAGCAATAGCACAGGGCTGCGGCATCTTAAACTCCAAGAACGATCTCGTCCTTACAGGAGAGGAAATTTCCCGTCTGTCCGACAAACGCCTTGGCGAATTGCTCCCACGTCTTGCGGTGGTCGCCCGTGCGCTCCCCACCGACAAAAGCCGCTTGGTACGGGTGGCAGAGGAGCTTGGCAGAGTGACGGGCATGACAGGAGACGGCATCAACGATGCCCCCGCACTGCGCCGAGCGGACATCGGCTTCTCCATGGGAAGCGGTACACAGGTGGCAAAGGATGCGGGAGACATCATCATTCTGGATAACAACCTCTCCTCCATCGTCCGTGCCGTTCTCTACGGGCGCACCATCTTTAAAAGTATCAGAAAATTCATCACCTTACAGCTAACCATGAATTTCTGCGCTGTGGGCGTGACCATGATCTGTCCTTTTTTGGGCATCGATTCCCCCGTTACGGTGGTGCAGATGCTTTGGATCAATATCATTATGGACACCCTGGGAGGCCTCGCCTTTGCGGGAGAGCCGCCCCTTGCCGATTACATGAGAGAGCCTCCAAAACGCCGTGATGAGCCGATCCTCAACGGCTATATGATCAACCAGATCCTTTTCCTCGGCTCCTTCACCGTGGCGCTGTGCCTGTTCTTCCTCAAATCTCCCACCGTTACGGCATGCTTCCGCTCCGCTCCCAATCACATCTATCTTCTCACTGCCTTCTTCGCCCTTTTCATCTTCTCCTCGGTGTTCAATTGCTTCAACACCCGAACCGACCGCCTGCGCCTCTTTGCGGGAATCAATAAGAATAAGATCTTTCTCCTCATCATGGCGGCGATCCTGTCGATCCAGATCCTGTTCGTCTATCTTGGCGGCAGTGTCCTGCGTACCGCCCCCCTGACCCCAAAGGAGCTTCTCGTCACCATGCTCCTCTCCCTCTCCGTCTTCCCCGCTGAAATGATCCGCAAGGCTCTCTGGCGCCTCTTCGGAAAGAGAAATGGGTTTTAAAGAGAAAAAGAGGATTTTACGGGGGAGGAACTTTTCGAGAAAAGTTCCTCCCCCGTCCCCCCTCTTCCAAAGCTTTTGAACGTGGGGAAATAAAAGCCCAATTTCTAACTACTCTGCGCTATCCGTTTATACTGCAACTGTATAACATTGTTTTCTACACAGTTCTAAGCAATCGCTCCCGCAAGTTGCCCGGCGACTACCAACCCCAAAAACTCCATCAAGTTACAGTATCTAAAACAAAACAGTATATTGACCAACAAAACCTAAACGTGTCATCCTGAGCGGAGGGGGTGTCTCAAATTGCAAATTTGAGACACCCCCTTGCGTAAAAAAGCCGATGGTAGGCT
>JAFTMU010000013.1 GCA_017452215.1 Clostridia bacterium | reverse complement strand
TTCTTTCCGGTTTTGACCAGAATAGCCGAGCCGCACTTGGGGCAATCCACACCCAGCTCTCTGGTCTTTTGCTTGGTAAATTTACATTCGGGGAAACGACTGCACGCAAAGAAGGTTCCGTACCGTCCCACTCTTTGGACCATATCCGCACCGCATTGCTCACATTTGAAATCGGCCACCACGGCTGCCTTTTCGGGCTTTGCCTCTTCCCCTTCAGCCGCAGGCGTTACCAAGGGCTTGGTATTGCGGCACTGGGGATAGTTGGGGCAAGCTGCGAACTTGCCAAAGCGTCCGTTTTTCACGATCATACGGCTTCCGCACTTATCGCAAAGCAGATCGGTCTCTTCCACGGGGATCTCACGGACCTCGCTCTTCATTTTTTCCTCGGCAGCACTCAACTCCTTTTCAAAGCCTTTCCAAAAGACGCCAAGAACAGACTCCATGGTATGGCTTCCCTCTTCGATGCCATCCAGATCCTGCTCCATCTGTGCGGTGAAGCGGTAATTGACGATATCGGGAAAGCTCTCCTTCATAATCCGGTTGGTCAGTTCGCCCGTAGGCGTGGGAACCAGGGATTTTCCCTCTCGTTTCACGTAATTTCTGGCCAAAATGGTGGTAATGATGGTGGCGAAGGTGCTGGGGCGTCCAATGCCCATTTCCTCCAAAAATTTGATCAACGATGCATCGTTATACCGAGCAGGAGGCTCCGTAAAGTGCTTTTCGGGGCTCATGCCGCAAAGCAGCACCGGATCTCCCTCCTTGACGTTGGGCAAACGAAGGTTTTTCTCCTCACGAGGCTCGTCGCTTCCGCTCCGCTCCTCCTCGCTCTCTTCATAAACTGCCATATAGCCTTGAAAATCCACCGTGTAGCCGCTCGTGCGGAACAAATAGCCTGCCGACTCAAAGTCAGCCGTTACGGTGGACAGGGTGGCAGATTCCATTTGGCTTGCCACAAAACGCTCCCAAATCAGCTTATAGAGCTTATACTGATCCAAGGTCACGTACTTACGGATCGCAGCAGGCTCAATGCCTACCCGTGTGGGGCGAATCGCCTCATGGGCATCCTGCGCTCCTGCCCGAGCCTTATAGACACGGGGCTGGTTGGGTGCATACGCATCACCGTACTTTTCGGCAATATAAGCTTTTGCCTCATTTTGTGCATCCGCAGATACACGGAGCGAATCGGTACGCATATAGGTAATCAAACCCTGCGTTCCGCCGTTTTCCGATCCCACATTGACACCTTCGTACAGCTCCTGTGCAATGCGCATGATGCGTTGAGACTGGAAGCCCAGCTTACGGGCGGCCTCCTGTTGCAGGGTGGAGGTGGTAAAGGGCGGTGCGGGCAACTTTTTCTTTTTGGATTTTTTTACCGAACGAACACGGAACGGTGCATTACGAACCGCTTCCACCACCCGATCGGCATCGGCCTGGCAGGACAACTTGATCTTTTTCTTTTCGTCGCCGTAAAAGCGAACCGAAAATTCCTTTTCGCCCTCCGCCGTCTTCAGAGAAGCATCGATCGTCCAATATTCGGCCGGAACAAAGGCACGGATCTCCTCCTCGCGCTCTACGATCATTCGAGTATCTACCGACTGTACCCGTCCCGCAGACAGACCGCTTCTCACGTTCTTCCAAAGCAGAGGAGACAGCTTGTAACCAACGATACGGTCTAAGATCCGTCTTGC
>JAFTMU010000176.1 GCA_017452215.1 Clostridia bacterium | reverse complement strand
GTGCCCGTGAATGGAGCGGATTACGGGGCTCGAACCCGCCACCTCCACCTTGGCAAGGTGGCGCTCTACCAAATGAGCTAAATCCGCAGGACATGGTGCCTCCGGTCGGAATCGAACCAACGACACGGGGATTTTCAGTCCCCTGCTCTACCAACTGAGCTACAGAGGCATACAGCAAGGGCTGTATTCTATAAGTGGCGACCCGGATGGGGCTCGAACCCACGACCTCCAGCGTGACAGGCTGGCGCTCTAACCAACTGAGCTACCGGGCCACTGGTGGAAACAATAGGGCTCGAACCTATGACCCTCTGCTTGTAAGGCAGATGCTCTCCCAGCTGAGCTATGCTTCCATCTCGCTTACCAGCGACTTGCTTATTATACCACAGGCAAAATGCTTTGTCAACCCCTTTTTTGAAATTTTTTCAAAAAAATTTTGGTTGCCCAAAACGGGAGATTTTTCTGCGACCCTGCTATTATAGCACACCCAAAAGGACTTGTCAATACCTTTTTTGTAATTTTTTCAAATTTCTTCTCCATAAATTGCTATTGACTTATCTCAAAGAGCGTGTTATAATATAATGGTAATATTGTGTCGGAAGGAGGAGAAGCATGTCGGTCAGACTCAGTATCATCATGCCCGTGTATAATTGCGAGCCATATTTGGAAGCGGCATTGCGCTCCGTGCTTTCCCAATCTGTGACCGATTTGGAGATCATCGCTGTGGACGATTGCTCCAATGACGCCTCCTGTCGTATCCTCCAAAGAGTGGCACAAGAGGATCCTCGCCTTCGCATCGTCCAAAATTCCAAAAACATGGGCGTTGCCACCGTTCGTAACATCGCCCTGGAGCAGGCAAGGGGAGAATACGTGGCTTTTTGCGATGCCGATGATACCGTTCCCGAGGGGGCATATGAGGCGTTGCTTTCTGCCATCGGTGAATGCGACGTGGCGATCGGCAGCTTTGAGGATCTTCTCTATACCGACGATACCGAGCGTGAGCGTACCGCCTGTCCCGTTGGAGCGGCGTGCAGGGACTCTGTGTTCCTTTCCCTCTTTTCCGTGCCCTGCCTTTGGACAAAGCTCTTTCGCACCTCCTTCCTCAAAGATAACGCTCTCTGCTTTGACGACGATATGACCATCGGCGAGGACGTGGTGTTTTTGGCAAGAGCAGCGGCGCTTTCTCCCAAGTATGCCGTGACCGATGCCTCGGTCTATCGACATATCCGCCGACAGTCGAGCCGCCACCGCTCGCTGACACGAACCTTTGACCTTGCGTCCTTCCAAAAGCACGTGGAATGCCGCCAAAGACTGTTGAATATCTGCGGAGCAGACCCCCATTGCACCGAGTTCGTCTACTTACAGTTTGCATGGGATCTCAACACTTACCTGTGTCAGATCTCGGATCCCGAGGAAAGGGAAGCGGCATTTGCGCTGTTCCAACAGTTTATGCGTGCATACCCCTATGAGAACACCGCCGCCCTGTTTCTTGCCAAAACGGGCGTCCCTTATAGCGATTTTTGCAAAATGAGCGCTGATGAGTACTTTGAATACCGCAACAGCGTCTTGCCCCGAGAGCAGGTGGCAAATGAATTTTTGGCGGGGACCATCGGTCTGCGCTGGATTTGGATCTACCTTAAGGGATGGCTGAAATTCAAGCTTTCCCGCCGCAACCCGTAAAAAATTATCATTAAGAGATGGAGCAAGCATGAATAAAATTGCAGAAACCTTCCACCGCCACCGCTTCCTGTTTACGGAGCTGGTCAAAAGAGATTTCAAAAAGAAATATAAGCGCACCTACCTGGGCGTTTTTTGGAGCTTGCTTTCTCCGCTTCTGACGCTGTTGGTCATGCGCATCGTCTTTACCGAATTCTTTGGCAGGGGCATGGAGCACTATACCACCTATCTGTTCTGCGGAAACATCGTTTGGGCGTATTTCAGTGACGCCACCAATGGAGGAATGTCCTCTCTGATGGATAACGCAGGAGTCTTTACCAAGATCAACGTGCCCAAATACCTGTTCCTGTTTTCCCGTAACGTTTCGTCTCTGATCAATTTCTCCATGACATTTATTGTATTTTTGATCTTTTGTATCATCGACGGCGTTGCCATTACCCCCCTGTTTTTGACCTTGATCTTTCCCATCCTTTGCTTGATCATATTTAATGTGGGCGTGGGACTGATCCTGTCGGCAATGTTCATCTTTTTCAGGGATATCCAATATCTGTGGGGCGTGTTCCTCACTCTGCTGATGTATCTGTCTGCAATCTTCTATAACCCGATTCAGTTCGGCGCCTGGGAAAAATTCTTCCTGCTCAACCCCGTCTACG
>JAFTMU010000175.1 GCA_017452215.1 Clostridia bacterium | reverse complement strand
GCTGGAGCTCAATCACCCGGGCAACAAGCTGACCATTCCCGAGAACTCCCTGGTCTATATCAACGCACTCAACAGTGCCCAGGAGGCGGTTCTGAACGCACTGAACACTAAGGACGAGCTGGTGGTCGAGGGCCCTCCCGGCACAGGTAAATCCCAAACCATCACCAGCCTGATCACTCAATTCATCGATCAGGGCAAAACGGTTTTGATGGTCTCCGAGAAAAAGACCGCTCTCGACGTGGTCTATTCCCGTCTCGGCAATCTTTCCCGCTACGCTATGATGATGGACGATGCCAACAACAAAAACCTCTTTTACGGTCAGTTGGAGCGTCTTTTGATGAGCAGTGACTCCAACGTACCCTTGGAAGCGCCCGATCTCTCCCCCATTTCCGCAGAGATCGATGCCGACGTTGCCACCTTGGAGATCATCGCCGACAAGCTGTTCAGCCCCGGCGAATTTGGCGTGGCTCCCTATAAGCTCTACATGGAGAACCGCCGCATCAATCTGCAAAATCACGAGCAGATCAAAACCTACAAGACCATTCGCACGGTCATTACCGACGAATTGCTCAATTTGAAGTATGACGAGATCTCGGCGATCCATAAGAGATTCGCCAACGGTCAGCTTACAAACAGCCTGGATCATTATCAGCTCACCATCGAGCGCTATCCCTGGTTCTTGAAGATGAAGGACGATCTCTCCAATTACGATCTGATCCTGTTCACCGACGCCATCGACGACATGATCTTAAAGATCGATGAGTGGAGAAACCAATCCTTTATCAAGCGTCAGACCTCCAAGGGACGTCTGACCAAGGAGATCCAGAATATGACCAAGGACTACTTCCAGAAGGCAAACGGTGCCTACACCGTGCGCCTGATGATGGAGCAGCCCGAGGCGGTCAAGCAGAGTCTCAAGGAGTTCACCGCAGGATACGCCAATCTCAAGCCCGTGGTCATGAGCCTGACCGAGCACGAGAACATCTATCTGGCTGCCCTGCGCAAGATCCACAAGATCTGCGGCGGCACCGTGACCGAATGGAACGACGAGCTCTACAACACCATTCTCTTTGAGTACATTCAAAAATTCGAGAGCGAAAACCGCACGCTGATTCCCAAGGTGGATTCCTTTGAAAAGATCATTTCCACCATTGAGGGCAATATTCAGATCAAGCAAACGCTCTCTCGCCAACGCATCACCAAGCTGCTTTCCGATGATCTGAAATATATCACCACCTCCAAGCGCAAGGGCGAGATCAGCCGTGCCATCGAGAGCCGCCGTCGCAGCAGCGTGGCAAAGTTCGTGCGCAAGTTTGACTTCGAGCTGTTCAAGGCGATCAAGGTATGGCTCATGACCCCCGACGCCGTTTCTGAGGTACTGCCCCAGCAGAACGATCTGTTTGATCTCTTGATCTTCGACGAGGCGTCGCAGCTCTACGTGGAAAAGAGTATTCCCTCCCTCATTCGTGCCAAGAAGGTGGTCATCGCAGGCGACCACAAGCAGCTTCGTCCTTCTTCCTTGGGCGAGGGCCGCTTCGACATAGAGGACATGCTGGACGAGGATGCGGAGATCTCCGCCGCCCTGGAGGAGGAAAGCCTTTTGGATCTGGCTCGCTTCCGCTACCCCGACGTGCTTCTCAATACCCACTACCGCTCCAAGTATGAGGAGCTGATCGACTTCTCCAACTACGCCTTCTACAAGGGACGTCTGTTCGTAGCCCCCAACACCGACACCCCCGAAAAGCCTCCCATCGAGGTGCATCTTGTCAACGATGCCGTATGGCAAGGCAGAGCCAACCGCAAGGAAGCGGAAAAGGCAGTGGAGCTGCTCAAGGACTTCTTCGCCACAAGACAAAACAACGAGACCATCGGTATCATCGCATTCAACGCATCTCAAAGAGATATGATCTACGACGTGATCGACGAGGAATCCATCAAGTATCCCGTCTTTGCCACCAACGTTCGCAGAGAAATGGCTCGCAAGGATAACGGTGAGGATACGGGTCTGTTCGTCAAGAACATTGAAAGCGTACAGGGAGACGAGCGTGACGTGATCATGTTCTCCATCGGCTACGCCAAGAACACCAGCGGTAGACTCATGCACAACTTTGGTTGGCTCAACCAAAAGTGCGGCGAAAACCGTCTCAAAGTTGCCATCAGCCGTGCAAAGAAGAAGATCCACATTGT
>JAFTMU010000174.1 GCA_017452215.1 Clostridia bacterium | reverse complement strand
GTCGGCGTGCTCGTGGGTGATGAGGATCGCCCCGATGCTATCGGGTGAGACACCTACCGATTCCAAGGCGAGGCAAAGCTTTTTTGCGTTTTTTCCCGCATCGATCAAAAGATTGCCCACGGGGGTCAGGATCAAAAATGCGTTGCCCCCGGAGCCCGAATACAGAGAAATGAGACGAATGGGATTCATGAGAGCATTCCTTGCAGTAGGGGCAATAAAAACAGGTACATCATATCCAGCGCCAGGGAAAGGATCAGGGGAATGATGAGCGTCAGCATCCAACGGGAGCTTTCCAAGCGCTGCTTGCTTTCCAGAAGAAAAGCCTCCTTTTCCTCGTTTGTCATGGTGTTGGGGAGCATATCGGGCGTGACGCCTTTGCCGGAAAAGCCTCGGTTGTAGATGACAAATCCGAATCCCAGAACCACCCCCGCAGCGATGTAAACATAGTGCACGGGGAAGGAAAAGTGGGCTAAAACAAAATACAGGGAGATGAATACGGCGCAGTTGAGAAGCAACAGAAGCATGAGTTTTTTGGTTTGCTTTTTCATGGCGGTTCCTTTTCTTTTTGCGTTTTGAAAGGGGAGAATGGCAGATCCTCCCCTTTGGTGATAATTCTTTTGTCAGATCTTGACAGCGCCTACGGGGCGGATACGGAGCACCATGCAGCGTCCTTCTCCAAAGGCGGCATCCATTGCGGCACGGAAGGTCTCTACCTCCTCGGTGGGGACGAATGCCTGTACCGTTCCTGCAAAGCCGCCGCCGTGCACACGCCATGCGCCCTTTTTGTCGGCAAGCAGGCGCTCACACAGGCACAGCGCCAAGGAAAGTCCTTGCTCGCCCACGTTCTTTGTGGTAAAGACGTTTTGCAGATAGCAGAAGGAGGAGCGTCCCGATGCGATAACGCCTTCGAAGAAAGCGTCAAGATTTCCCGAGAAGAGCGCCGCCTTTTGCTTTGCCACACGGCGGTTTTCCGAGAAGAAGTGGAGGGCACGGAGGATCGCTCTGTCGCCCAGCGTTTCTCTCAGGGTGGGAATGGCTGCGATGACATCCTTTTCGTCCAATTCACGCAGGAAGCTCTTTCCGAGTGCGGCGGCGACTGCCTTCATTTCGGCAGGGACGGAGGCGTAATCGTCGGTCAGGTCGGCGTGGTTGCCGCCTGTGTTGACAATGCACAGGTTATAGCCTTGGGCAGTGATGTCAAAATCGATCTTTTCGATAATGGGAGCGGTGGGATCGTTGAAATCGATGGCTACGATGCCGCCCGATGCGCAGGCGACCTGGTCCATCAGGCCGCAGGGCTTGCCGAAAAAGTGATTCTCGGCGTACTGCGCCAGCTTGGCGATCTCTACGTTATCCACGTTCCCTTCGTTGTATATGTGATTGAGAATGTTACCGATCATATCCTCAAATGCGGCGGAGGAGGAGATACCCGAGCCCTTGAGGACGTTAGAGGTGGTGTAGGCATCAAAGCCGCCTACTTGGTAACCGTCCTTGCGGAAGCCTGCTACCATGCCTGCGATCAGCTCGTCGGAGTGACCGAGGGGCGTTTCTCTGGGAGCGGTGAAGGTATTGATGTCTACCACGTCCTCGTCAAAGCCCTCGCTCTTGACACGAATGACTCCCTCGGTGTTGGGGGAGGCAACGGCGATGATGTCCAGGTCGATGGAGGCGGCAACCACACAGCCGTGGTTGTGGTCCGTGTGGTTACCGGAAAGCTCACTGCGCCCTGCCACCGAGTAGAGTGCAACCTCACGGTCAGCGCCGTAGAGAGCGGCAAAGGCATCAATGGCGTTGGCATAGCGGATCACCTGCGCTTTGACGGCGCTCTCGCCGTAGATGTAAGAAAAGCGTTCATCGAATGCGCCGCCCAAAAGCGCCGCCTTTAACTTTGTAGCGTTCATGAAGATTGGATTCCTTTCCGTACAGATAAAAATTGTTTTTTTACTTTTTTCATTATAGCACATTTTTGGAAACGATGCAATCCTTTTTTTAAAAAACCGAAGAAAAAATCGAAAAAGCTAATGACAAAGGGGAAAAAGTGCGGTATACTGTTAAAAACAAAAACCGACGAGAAAGAGAAGTAGCAAGGAAACGTGCTTTTCAGAGAGCCGCAGGCGGTGGGATTGCGGTAAGGACGGCTTTGTGAATGGGCTTTTGAGGGCGAACCGAAACAAAAGGAGTAGGCTTCGACGGGAACGCTCCCGTTACAGAGCGGCGCATATGTCAGTATGCAGTGAGAGGAGACTGCACGTCTCAATCAGGGTGGCACCACGAATTCGTTCGTCCCTATTATCCACAGGATAATGGGGCGTTTTTGTTTTAATTTTTAGCCGAGAGGAGTTATTACAATGGCAAACAAGGAAATTCCTTACAAGATCTATCTGGAAGAAAGCGAGATGCCCAAGGAATGGTATAACGTCCGTGCAGATATGAAAAAGAAGCCTGCACCGCTTCTGGATCCCGCAACGGGAAAGCCGATGACGGTGGAGGCACTGTCCCGAGTGTTCTGTGAGGAGCTCTCCCGTCAGGAATTGAACGATACCGATGCATGGATCCCGATCCCGGGAGAGATCCGTGATTTTTACAAAATGTACCGTCCCGCACCTCTGGTACGGGCGTACTGCCTGGAAAAGAAGCTGGGCACTCCCGCACACATCTACTACAAGTTTGAGGGTAACAACACCAGCGGAAGCCACAAGCTCAATTCTGCCATTGCCCAGGCGTATTATGCAAAGCAGCAGGGCTTGACCGGCGTTACCACCGAAACCGGTGCGGGTCAGTGGGGAACGGCACTTTCTATGGCGTGCTCCTATTTCGGCTTGGATTGCAAGGTGTTCATGGTAAAGTCCTCCTATGAGTTGAAGCCCTTCCGCCGTGAGGTGATGCGTACCTACGGCGCTGACGTTACGCCCTCTCCCTCCACCACCACGGCGATCGGTCGCCAGATCCTTGCCGAGTTCCCCGGAACGTCGGGAAGTCTTGGCTGTGCCATCTCCGAGGCAGTTGAGGCGGCAACCTCGAGAGAGGGATACCGCTACGTGCTGGGAAGCGTGCTCTCTCAAGTCATGCTGCACCAATCGGTGATCGGACTTGAAACCAATGCAGCTCTTGACAAATACGGCATTAAGGCGGATATTATCATCGGCTGCGCCGGCGGTGGCTCGAATCTTGGGGGCTTGATTGCTCCCTTTGTTGGAGAGCAGCTGCGTGGAGAGGCGAAGTACCAGTTTATTGCGGTAGAGCCCAAGAGCTGTCCCTCCCTCACCCGTGGAAAATACGTATATGACTACTGCGACACGGGACGCATCTGCCCCCTGGCAAAGATGTACACCCTGGGCAGCGGCTTTATTCCTGCGGCGACCCATGCGGGAGGCTTGCGCTATCATGGTATGAGCTCCACTCTTTCCGAGCTGTACGACCAGGGTATTATGGAGGCACGCAGTGTGAAGCAGACCGAGGTGTTTGAGGCGGCGGAATATTTCGCTCGTATTGAGGGAATTTTGCCTGCACCCGAAAGCGCCCACGCCATTCGTGTTGCCATGGACGAGGCGATCAAGTGCCGTGAGACCGGGGAAGAAAAGACCATCGTATTCGGACTTACGGGAACGGGATACTTTGATATGATGTCCTATGAAAAGTTCCACGACGGAAAAATGACCGACTACACTCCCACAGATGAGGAGATTGAGGCGGGGCTTTCCAAGATTCCCAATATCGGATAACAGAATATTTAGAAAAGGGGCTGTCTCAAATTGCAAATTTGAGACAGCCCCTTGTGCAAAAAAGCCGACGGTAGGCTTTTTTGCGCCGGGAATTTGCGTTTTTCGTTTGCAAGTACGATCAAATACGGTCAAATTATGGACGAAAATTGCGGCGTCAAGCCGCAAAGCAAAAACCAGGGGGGGTCGACCAAATGCGAAACGCATTTGAGACACCCCCCTTTGACGTTGTTATTTATTGATGATCGTAATGCCGGAGGGGGTAATGCCCGTTTGCTCGTACACGATGGCGTTGATCTGTGCGATCTGTGCCGCTTGGAGCTCTTTGGCGCTGACCACGATGCTGGCAGTGTCTCCGTTGAGAACGGCTACGCATTCGTCAAAGCCCTTTGCGGTGATGAGGGACTCGATGTTGGATTCCTTTTGGATCTCATCTGCAATAGCAGAGATCTCGGCAAGCGCCTCGGTCTTGACAGCCTCGGTCGCCTCGGGATTGTCTACCACCGATTGCAGTACCTCGAGCGCTTCGTCTCTCGCTCTTTGACGGGAGACCTGTGTGGCGGAGAAGTAGGAGCTGTTGGCGTCGGAATCCTTGTCGGTGGTGTCGGAGCCTGCTTGATCGTTGTTGTTCAGATCGTCGGAAATGCTTCCGCTGGGCTTGTCGTAGCCGTCGTATCCGTCGTTTGCGTTTGGAGATGCAAAGAGCAGGAAATTGAGCCACACTGCGACGCCGATGAGAAGAACAGCGGAGGCGATGATGATGTTTCTTTTTCCTATCTTTTCTACGATCGCTTTGAGTTTGTTGGGCAGCCTTACTTCGGTTAATTCGGTAGATTGCTTTTTCATGAGTATGATCCTCCTGTATTTCTGTGGTACATTCTTATGCGTCGGATATACAGAATATGCAAGAGAAGAAAAAAGGAAACAAAAAAGGAAGCAAAAAAGTAAGGGGCTGAATCGTTGACTCAGCCCCAATAAATAATGAAGGTCAGATATGCTGCTCTAAAAGCGCCTTTGCGTTGAGAATATCGGTGAGCTGCTTTTCACCGCTGACCTCACGCTCGATGGTGAGGGTGCCGTCGTAGCCCACCTCCTTGAGCTTTTTGACGAAGGCGGGGAAGTTGACCTTACCCTCGCCCAAGGGCGTTTCCTCGCCGAGATCGTGACCGTTGGTGGGATAGTTTCCGTCCTTGGCGTGGACGTCACGGACGTATTCGCCGAAGGTATCCAAGGCATCGATGGGGTTTGCCTTGCCGTACAGGATCAGGTTTGCAGGGTCCAGATTGATGCCCAAATTGTCAAGTCCGATATCCTCGATGGTGCGCTTGAGGGTGGTGGGGGTCTCCTGTCCCGTTTCAAAGAGGAAGAGCTGTCCGTTTTCCTTGCAGTGGTTTGCTACCTCACGGAGCGCACATACGACCTCCTTATAGGTCTGGCTGTTGGGGTCCTCGGGCAAAAAGCCTGCGTGGGTTGCGATCTGGGTCACACCCAGCTTTTTACCGAAATCCGAGCCTGTCATAAGGTCTTTCATTCTTGCCCAGCGGGATGCCACAGGCACAAGACCGAGGGTCAGAGGTCCTTCGTAAAAGTTCCATATGCCCTTACCGGACCAGCCGCACCACAGGGTAGAGATCTTTACGTGGTATTGCTCCAACGCTTTCAGAATGCGCTCTGCCATTTCGTCGGTGTAAAGGGACATATCCCAGCAGGAGATCTGGCAATATTCAAATCCGAGATCGTGAACTCGCTGTATTTTTTCTTCAATGGGGGTTGTGTTTGTCAAAACCACGAGAGTACCAAGCTTCATAAGGGTTACCTTCTTTCTTATTTATTGAAAATCAAAATATTGGCGGACGGTAGAGATATCCTGAGCGTAGCAGGCATCCAGCTTCTCATCCGAGTATGTATTTTCCAGGGAAATATAGCCGTCGTATCCGCTTTTTTTAAGGATATCGACGCAGGTGTCAATATCGATGATTCCAGTGCCCAGGAGCGTTTCCTGTAAGCGCATACCGCCGGGGGTGACGTTATATTCTCCGCTCTCACCGTCGGCAGGGGAACGGTAATCCTTTAAGTGCACGTGACGGAATTCCTTGGAGAATTGGTTGTAAAAATCAACGGGGGATTCGTCCACGAAAAGAATATTTCCGATGTCGCCGCAAAGACCGACGTTATCGTTCCTTTTCTTCATTTCCCCGTAAAATCTTCCCAGCTGCTTGAGGCCGTTGACATACAGTCCCTGGGGCTCGTAGAGGACGGTGATGCCAAGCGCTTTGCAATGCTTTGCTACCTTGGTGCAGTTTTCCACCAGATAATCGAGAATTTCCTCAAAGGGAGGCATGCCGATATGCTTTTTGGGGATCCAATTGAGGACAACGGTATGGTGCAGGAAGGGAGACTCCAAAACGCTTGCGATGTCTGCGATGCGACAGAGCCGACTGACGGCGGGAGATTCCTTTGTCATATCTGCTCCCTTGGTATAAACATCTCCCGCTGCAGAGAAGCAGCTGACCTCAAGCCCGTGACGGTCCAGCACCTGCTTGATTTCCTTGGCGTGATCGGTGTCACGAATGGCATCCGATTCAAAGCCGAGGATCAGCTCGACTCCGGAAAAGCCTTGATTTTTAGCGTAGCTTGCGGCATATTCGATGCCGTGCTGCTTCATGATCCTCATAAAGTTGGAGTACATGCTTAATTTCATGATCGTTTTCCTTTATACTTTGGTGAGAGAATTGATGATCTTTTCCATTATTGTGACGGTTTTCGCACTGCTCTCGGGAGGGACGACAGGGGAGTTTTGATCCTTTTCCACGCAGTCGATGAAATGGAGAATTTCGGTATCGAAGCCGTCTACATTGGAGAGGTTGATGCCGGTTTCCGCAATGACCCCGGAGTTATCGAATTCCACTACCGTACCGCAATCCAGAAGTTGCTTTTTATCATTGAGGCACAGATATCCGTTTTCAAACACTGCCTTGAAATCCGCAGTGAAGGGAATATCTGCATTATACCAGCCTGTTTCCATGGAAACGGCGCAATCCGGATAGGTGAAGTTGACGAAGGCGTAGTTGGTGTTTTCCTGCATTTCCCTGTAGATGCCGCTGATAGTGAGGGGGTCTCCAAGCACGCTTTGCACAAAATCCACGTCATGGAGCATGACGTCCATGGTAACGTGCCCGCTCAGGGCTTTTTCCATCATCCAATTGTTCCATTTCCAACGGGGTGTGCGTCCGAAGCGGCGCATGGTGAGACTTTCCAACTTGCCGTATTTTTTGCTTTCGATAACATCCCTTAAGTAGGCGTAAGCGTTCATAAAGCGAACCACCTGTGCCGTCATATAGTGCTTACCGGTTTTGTTCATAGCGGCAAGGATCTTATCACAGTCGGCGGAGGAGAGAGCCATGGGCTTTTCGGAGAGCACGTGGGAGCCGCTTTCCATTGCCATGATGGCTTGCTCGGCGTGGAGGTAGGTGGGGGTGCAGATATCTACAATATCCGGCTTTTCCTTTTGAAGCATCTCCTCGTAGTCTGCATACAGACGAACAGGAGAATTTTTACCCGCCTTTTCCTTGAGCATCTCCAAGCGGACGTCGCAAGCGGCAACAAAATCGACGTTTTCGAGCTTTTTGTAAATATTGAAGTGGACGGTACCCATACCGCCGACTCCGACGATTGCAATTTTCACTTCTTCTGGTTATACCCGAACCAGGGTAGCCTTGATCTTCTCTATCAAGGAAATGGTCTTGGCGCTGCTTTCGGGAGTTACGATGGAGGAGTTCTGATCCTTTTCCACGCACTCGATGAAATGCAGGATCTCTGCATCGTAGCCGTCTACGTTGGAGAGATTGATACCTGTTTCGGCAATTTTTTCGGTGTTGTTAAATTCAACGGGGGTACCGCAATCCAACAGATTGCCTTCACCATTGCAGATGAGATAGCCGTTTTCAAACACTGCCTTGAAATCCGCAGTGAAGGGAATATCGGCGTTATACCAACCCGTCTCAATGGAAACGGCACAATCGGGATAAACAAAATTGACAACGGCGTAGTTT
>JAFTMU010000173.1 GCA_017452215.1 Clostridia bacterium | reverse complement strand
CAGGCACGAAGATGTTACAGCAACCTGCCAAGGGTAAGGTGCTAATTCCTGTAAGATGAGAGCCATTGCTCCGTCATGGCGGAGCTTTTTTGTTGCAAGACGGAAAGATATGTTTTAGAATCTTTGAAATAGACGAGGAGAGAAGGAATGAACAAAAAATTATTTACCAGCGAGTCTGTCACCGAGGGACATCCCGACAAGATCAGTGACAAGATCTCGGATGCGATCCTTGACGAAATGCTCCGTCAGGATCCCATGTCCCGTGTGGCGTGCGAGACCTTTTGCACCACGGGCTTGGTTTGTGTGATGGGAGAGGTAACCACAAAGGCACAGGTGGACATTCAAAAGGTGGTCAGAGAGACCGTCAGAGAGATTGGCTACGACCGTGCGAAATACGGCTTTGATTGCGACAGCTGCGCCGTGATCACCTCCTTGCACGCACAGTCCCCCGACATTGCCATGGGCGTGGACAAGTCCTATGAGGCAAAACAGGGTGAGGGAGACGGCTTTGACATTGGAGCGGGCGACCAGGGCTTGATGTTCGGCTACGCCTGCAATGAGACTCCCGAATTGATGCCTCTGCCCATTTCTCTTTCCCACAAGCTCGCCAAGAGACTGACCGAGGTGCGTAAGAACGGTGCGTTGAAATATCTGCGTCCCGACGGAAAGACCCAGGTGACGGTGGAATACGGTGAGGACGGAACGCCTGTTCGTGTGGATACGGTGGTCATTTCCTCCCAGCACAGTGCCGAGGTGGGGATCGAGCAGATCCGTGCCGATCTGATCCGTGAGGTCATCACGCCGGTGGTTCCCGCTGACATGATGGACGCTGATACAAAGATCTACATCAACCCCACGGGAAGATTCGTGGTAGGCGGTCCTGCGGGAGATACGGGACTGACGGGTAGAAAGATCATCGTGGATACCTACGGTGGATATGCCCGTCACGGCGGCGGTGCTTTTTCGGGCAAGGATCCCACAAAGGTGGACCGTTCCGCTTGCTATGCCGCACGTTACATCGCAAAGAACATCGTCAAGGCAGGACTTGCCGATAAGTGCGAGGTGCAGGTGGCATACGCCATCGGCGTTGCAAAGCCCGTGTCGGTATTGATCGACACCTTTGGCACGGCAAAGGTCAGCGAGGAGGCGATTGCGGAGAAGATCGACGAGCTGGTGGATCTGCGTCCCGCTGCCATCATTGAGCGCTTTGCCCTGCGCCGTCCCATCTACTGTCAGGTAGCGGCGTACGGACACATGGGCAGAGAGGATCTGGATATCCCGTGGGAGACATGCGATTTGGTGCCAAACCTCACCACGTTGTTGAAATAATGCAAAAAGGGGGGTGTCGACCAAATGCGAAACGCATTTGTGACACCCCCTTTTTTGCTGTTGTGAAAGCCCCGCCATGGTGGGCTGTTCGGCGGAGCGTTCGAAGTGTCATAATAAGTCCCTCTTGAAACTACTTTGGTGGAGTTTTTGGGGCCGTGGTCCCCAAAAACTTGCGGGAGCTATTGCGGAAAACAACGTATTGAAGTAGTAAGTTCAGTTTTATATACCCTCGTTTGAAAGTTCTTGAAGAGAGGGGTGTGGGGGGAGGAACTTCTTCCAAGAAGTTCCTCCCCCCCACAAAATCCCCCAGAACCTTTTATTTCAGCACCACTCTGCCGTGCTTGGTGGAGTAAGAGCGGCGGACGTTCAATTCCCGCATCAATTCTCTTGTGTGCAGGGTGTGGTAGCGGTCCTTGCCGTAAATACCCACGCCTGCGTCCACGTCAAAGAGCCATCTTGCCGCAGGATAGAGGCAGATGCGGATATTGTCAAAGGTACGGTAGACGTCGTCCCGCACGCCGCCTTGCCCGTGGTGTCCCATTTGCACGATGGTGCAGGTACGCATCTCGTTCCAGAACTCGGGATCCTCCTTGATCAGCGTGGAGCAATAGGACGCCATGTCGCCAAAGAAGAGCACGCTCTCTCCGGGGGTGACCACTTTATAGACTACCGAGGAGT
>JAFTMU010000172.1 GCA_017452215.1 Clostridia bacterium | reverse complement strand
TGCCCGGCTCTACCCGCTTATCATACCTCAAAATCCCCGTCGAAACCTTTACGGGCCCAGATAGAAAGTAAAAAGTAAGAGTGAAGAGTGAAGAAGTAAGGAAAAAGGAGGAAATCCTTATTCGTATTTGGATTGATCCCGCAGTCGGCGGTCCATTTCCCGATTCACCTGCTTTTCCGCCAAGGAATCCCGCTTATCGTACAGCTTTTTGCCTCGGCAAACCCCAAGCTCCAGCTTGACGTTCTTCCCCGAAAAATACAGAGAAAGCGGCACCAGCGTATAGCCCTTTTGTGCCACAAGCCCCCCAAGCTTCAGGATCTCTCTTTTATGCATGAGCAGCTTGCGATCCCGCAAGGGCTCCCGATTGAAGATATTTCCCTTTTCATAGGGGCTGATGTGAATGCCAACCGCATACAGCTCGCCCTTTTCCACCGAGCAGTAGGAATCCTTCAAGTTCACCGCTCCTGCCCGAATACTTTTGACCTCGGTGCCGAAGAGCGAAATGCCGGCCTCGTAGGTCTCGTCTACGAAATAGTCGTGATACGCCTTTTTATTTTTGGCGATCACTCTCGTTCCTGTCTTTTTTTCCGCCATCACGCTCCTCCTTTCCCTAAGGTGCTCTTTATTGTACCACACTCAAGAGCCAAAATCAAGTATTTTTTGTCGAATTCCTATTGACTATTGGCCAACATCAGCTTGATGCGATTCTCTTGGTTAACCGCCGTAGCACCTGCGTCATAGTCAATGGCTACGATATTGATATTGGGGTTTCGTTCCTTGATGGGCTTCATCATTCCCTTTCCGCAGATGTGGTTGGGCAGACAGCCAAAGGGCTGTGTGCAGACGATGTTGGGAATTCCCTTATCGGCAAGCTCCAGCATTTCTGCGGTCAGAAGCCATCCTTCTCCCATCTTGGCACCGATCCCGATATAGCCCTGCACCAGTGACAGCGTATGCTCAAAGGGTGTGGGCGGCTCAAATGAGGAATGCTCCTCTATGATGCGAATGAGATCATTCTGTTTGCCCGTCAAAAATCGGAATGCCATCTTCATAGCAGTTCCAACCGTTTTTTTGCCGTACAACCGTCCATCCATAATCCCGTTATACACGCAGTACAGACAGAAATCCACCAACCCGGGCACCGTTACCTCGGCACCCTCGCTGATCAGAAAATCCTCCAGATTATTATTGCCCAAGGGAGAATACTTCACAAAAATCTCTCCCACCACGCCCACACGGGGCTTTCGCTCTTCCGCTCTCGGGATGCGGTTGAAATCATCCAGAATCGCCTTGTAATTTTCATTGACATGGGCATACGACAGCCGCTTATGGCTCATTTCCTCGGCCAAACGGTCGGTCCACGCCTCCGCCAAGGCCTCACTTTCTCCCTTTCGGATCTCATAGGGCTTGCACTGATTGCGCAACAGCATCAGCAGGTCGCCGTAAAAGACCGCATACACCAAGCGATGCCAAATGGGGAGCGTAAGATGAAAGCCGGGATGCTCCTCTAACCCCGACAGACTCAAGGAGATGACGGGAACATATCCGTATCCCGCCTTTTCCAAGGCCTTCCGAAGCAGATTGATATAGTTGGAGGCACGGCAACCGCCCCCTGTTTGAAACAGGATCAGTGCCACCTTATGCGGATCATACCGTCCGCTCTGCAAGGCATCCAAAAACTGTCCGATCACCAAAATGGCAGGATAGCAGGTATCGTTATGAACGTACTTGAGCCCCAAATCCTTGATATGCTGTCCCTGCGTCAGCAAAAGCTCGGTCTTCCATCCAAAGAGTGAAAACACCTTGCTCATCAGGGTAAAGTGCATGGGAAGCATATTGGGAATGAGAATGGTATAATCCTTTTTCATTTCCTCCGTAAAGGGGATATAAGTTTTTTCTTGCATACAAGCTCCTTTCGGTCACTGATCCAGTGCACCCAGCAGGCTTCGCAGACGGATCCGAACAGCGCCCAAATTGGTGATCTCGTCGATCTTGATCTGCGTATAGAAGGTTCCGCTCCGCTCCAAAATGGAACGAACCTCGTCGGTGGTAATAGCATCCACACCGCATCCAAAGGAGACCAGCTGTACCAGTTGTACATCTGCATTTTCCGCTGCAAAACGGGCCGCACGGTACAGTCTTGCATGATACGTCCATTGATTGAGCACCCGAACAGACGGATAGCCCGTCAGGTGACAAATGCTGTCCTC
>JAFTMU010000171.1 GCA_017452215.1 Clostridia bacterium | reverse complement strand
GCTTCTACCATTACGATAACGGCAGTTTCCGGATCTGGAACCGTAGTGGATACGTCAGGTGATACCATCAACGGAACTATAACTGTTTCACAAAAAGGAAGCGGTACAACCAATGCCACGTACTATGCAACCGGAAAAATAACGGTTAGCGCAGAGGCAGATGCCAAGCGTTTGACTACAACCGGAAAATGTACCATTAACCAAAACGGTTCACAACTTAAGAGCGACAGTGGCGCTTGGTATTCCCCCGACGCTTCCATTGATGCTACCGAGATCACCATGTCCAACGGTTACGTTGACATCACTGCCACCTCTAACAGTTAACCCCCCCTGCGGCGAGCTTCGGCTCGCCGCAGTTTTTATCTCTGTTTCCAATCCCAAAAAAGCAAGAGAAAACGGCACTGCTCCGTTCCTCTTGCTCTTTTTTTCTATCGGTATTATATCGATGCGCTGCTCTGTGCTGCTCCTCGCCACCGCTCCATTTTCAAAATTGCCCCGATCGCCTCTTTCCCCACCGTGGCGGCAATGGGCAATCCCCCGGGTGCTTGCAGCCATTGAGTGGCAAGCAGGACGTTTTCCAGCCCCTTGATGCGTGGAGAGATCCGTCGGGGCAGTCTCCCCGCAGGCAGGGCAAAGCTCATCCAGGAGCCCATCTCCGAGTGGACGTACCTGTGATAGGTGGCAGGCGTCCACACATCCAAAAGCTCCAACCCATGGGAAAGAGCAGGATATTTTTGGGTGACGATCCGCTCCACCGCCAGGGCGATCTGCCGCTTCCGCTCTCCGTACGCCTCCCTGTCACCGCTGAGCGCAATAAACTCCCGTGCCTCGTCCTCCCTACAATAGATCATCGCCTGCAAGACCGTCCGCCCCTTTGGCGCAAAGCTTTCTTCATGAGAAAACTCCCGCACGAGAAAATACTCCGCAGGCAACACGTCACGGAGCGCCTTGGGCACTTCAATCACCGCATCTCCCCGAAACGGGAGAGCATCGGCGTCGCAGGCAAAGGCGCAATGGTAGCTGGAGAAGCGTTGCAGCCTCGCATCCTCGTATTGCCTTTGCAGCTGCCTCGGCATCAGCCCCTTGTCCAAAAGCTTGCCAAAGGTCACGGCAGGATCGGCGGTAACGATGAAATAATCGGCGCTCTCGGCACCGCCCCCCTCCAAGGTTACCGACACCCCACGCCCTCCTTTGAGGTTGATCCGCTCCACCCCTTGCCCCAAACGAAGGCTGCCCCCAAGAGACAAAAACCGAGCGCTCATCCGCTCCGCCATAGCGACCGACGCCCCCTCGGGAACGCCGCCGTTGCCCCCCGTAATGGTGGCAAACACCAACAAAAGCGCCAAGGCGCTGAAAGAATCGGTCATCATCGATTCCAAAAGCCCCACGATCACAGGGTGGGAAAAGCGCTGGGCGAGCGCTCCCGTGCTCATGCCGTAATACCTTGCAATGGCAGGGATCGCAGCAAGCTTCTCCGCCGCCGTGGCGGGTCTGTTGTTCTTCTCCCCTCCAATCCCGCTGATGCGCTGAAAGCCCCGAATCGCCCCAACGAAGGAGCGGATCTCCCGCTCGTCCCTCGGCGAAAGGGTCAAAAGATCCTGTTCAAATTGGTCAAGGCTCTGCCCAAGAGAGAGGCGCTCTCCATCCTTTTCAAAGGTGAACATCGGCTCGCTCCGGTGCACCGCCACGCCCTCGCCCAATACCCCCAGCTCCTGCCAGGTCTTGTACGTGTCCGTGACGGGATTGGTCCCCGTCAGCCAATGAATGCAGTTGTCTATGTGATAGCCTCGGCGATCCCACCCCGTAAGGTTGCCGCCTGCCCGAAAATGCGTTTCATAAACGGTGGCGTTATGCCCGCTCCTTTGGGCGTAGATACCCGCCGAAAGCCCCGCAACGCCCGCCCCGATAATAGCGATCCTTGCCAATGCCCTCTCCTTTCCGAATGCAGTAGCCGTTGTTGCCCTTGGCTCGTATTCTGCACCGTAAGGAATAGTGTTCTCATTTTTTCCATTTTCATGCAAGGTTTTGGGTACAGATTCATTTTATAACATTTTCCAAAAGCGTTCGGTCACTGACCGCCACCGTCGCATAAGATCACCTCGTCCGCATCGGCGGCGGAACACAGGGTATGCAGATATTTTTTGCCCAGCTTTGTTTTTTCAAACAGAAAGATTCGTTTCTTTGCATTCCTCATGACTATGCGTCTGACAGAGGTCTGCTCAATATCCGAATCCGAGATCACCCCCTCCTCCGAAAATCCCTGCGCCGTAAAAAACGCAACGTCTACGTTGATCCTTGCTGCAATCTCCTCGCTGACCGAGCCCACCAAACACATATCCTGCTCGTAATACTCCCCGCCAATCAAAAAGCACGGAAGATGTAGCTTTGAGGCAATCAAAACCGCCTTGACAGAATTAGTGATGATCTTTACATGGCTGAATTTTTTAATATGCGGAATGATAAATTGGCAAGTGGATGAGCTATCAATGTAAACACTGATCCCATCACAAAGATATTTTTGCGCTTTTTGGGCAAGCTCCCTTTTTTCCTCTTCCTCCAAAAACATCCGTTGGGAAAGCGGCAATAAATTCATCTCGTCATGGAGAATCGCTCCACCACGGTAACGCTTCAAAAATCCCTGCTTTTCCATTTCCGCCAAATCTCGCCTCACAGTCATTTCCGAAACGAATAACCCTTTGGCAAGATGGGCAACCGACACTCTCTTTTTTTCACAAAGAATATCATAAATATCCTTCCTTCTCCCACTCAGCTTCACGATACCCTCCCGATTTGTTTGCATACATGTTCATTTTTAAACATTTCAAACACCCCTTGTGTTTAAAATGTCCGCATAGTATAATTATATCAACAAAATATAATTTGTCAAGGAGTAAGGAGAAAATGGAGATTTTGATTCAAGGCATCGGTTTTTTGGGTGTGATTGCAAGCACGGTATCCTTTCAAAGCAAAAAGCACGGACAAATCCTGTTCTTCAGAACTCTGAACGAATTTTTCTTTGCCATACAGTATTTCTTGCTCGGCGCTTATACAGGAACGGCAATGAATGTGATCGGTTGTGTGCGAAACGTCATTTTTACAAAGCAAGTAGAAAAAAAGAAAAGTACCAAGTATTCGGTGATCGTTTTCAGCGTTTTGTTCACGGTCTTCGGAATCATCACTTGGCAGGGCGCAAAAAGCATTTTGATCATCGTTGCAAAATTTTTGTCTACTGTGGCTTACGGAAATAAAAACACGACCATCGTCAGAGGTCTCACACTGATTACAAGCACAAGCTGGTTAATTTATAACGCCTTCGTCTTTTCGATTGCGGGAATTCTGTGCGAAACCTTCACCATCTTCTCCCTGATCGCAGGAATCATCCGATTTGATCTGCTGCCACGTTTGAAAAAGAACAACGAATGAACAACAGAAAATAAAACAAACACAAAATCCGCCTTCCTACGAAAGCGGATTTTGTATTCGGTGCGGCAAAAGAAAGCTCCGTTTATTTATTTGAACTCACAAGAAGGCACTCTCTTGCCCTTGCCCCTTGCCTTACAAGTGATAGTGTTCTCATTTTTTCCATTTTCATGCAAGGGATTTCGTTTTTTGGAAAAGGATCTACAAGGCCGCTCGGTACTCCTTGGGAGATACCCCTGTTCTTTGCTTGAAGATCTTTGAAAAATTCAAGGGATCCCTATACCCTACCGAATAAGCGACGCTCCCCACCGAAATCGTAGGGTCCGATAACAGCTCCTTGGCTCGCTCCATGCGGTAAGCGGTCAGATACTCCTTGGGAGACACCCCAAGCCCACGCTTGAAGATGGCAAACAGATATTTTCTGCTGATCCCAACGTGATCCGCAAGCTCCTCCACCGTCAGTTCCTTGTGATAATACGCCTTAACGTATTTCACCGCACCTGCAAGGTAAGAGCTCTCGCTCACCGTTTCCCGCCGCTCGTTTTGAAGGAGCAGGGAAAGAAAGGTGTAGGTTCTTCCGGTAAATTCCAATCCAAGACGCAGATCCGCATTGCAGTCTCGTGGCATTTTTCGGATGCAGGAAAGCACCTCCGCTCCGCCCAAAAGCTCCATCACGGGAGAAAGCGGCGTGATCCCCGCACAGGCGAGCACCTCCTTGCCTTCGTCTCCGTCAAACGCCACCCACGCATAATGCCAAGGCTCCTTGGCGTCCGCTACGTATTTGACGACGGTCCCCGGAAAGATCACAAAGATCTGCCCCGGGTGCAGGACGTGCTTTTGCGTTCCGCAGTAAAAAACACCCTTGCCCGAGATCACGTAGTGAATGAGATAGTAGGAGCGCACGCCTGCCCCCCAAGAGTGATTTGGCGTGCATCTTTGTTCACCGCAGCTGATGGGCACAAGAGAGTGCCGCCTTTTTTCAGGATTCGTGTCAAACGTGCAGCATTCGTTCATTATCGTTTTCCCCCTCACGGCTCTGTTGTAGACATTATACCATATACCTGCGACAAAAAGCAATAGACAAAACACTTTCCTTGTGTTAAAATAAAGATAGCTTCAACACGAAAGGAGTTCCTTTATGAAAAAATTTGCCTTTATCGGCGGTGGAAGCTTTGGCTTTACCCGCAAGCTTGTAAAAGACATTTTGACGTTTCCCGCATTTGCAGATGCGGAAATCGCTTTGATGGATATCGACGAGGAGCGCTTGGATTACATCAAGCGTGCCTGCGATAAGATCGTCCGTGCAGGGGGCTACCCTGCAACCGTCACGGCAACCACCGACCGTGCGCAAGCCCTCGGAGGAGCCGACGGCGTGCTTTGCACCATTCTCAGCGGTGACGTTGACGTTTGGAAGCATGATATCCTCATCCCCAAAAAGTACGGCGTGGATATCAACGTGGGAGACACCCGTGGCCCTGCGGGGATCTTCCGTGCCCTGCGCACTATCCCCGTGATGCTGGATATTTGCGCCGACATTGAAAAATACTGTCCCAACGCTGTCTTTCTCAATTACACCAACCCCATGGCAATGCTCTGTCGTGCCATGCAGGAAAAATACCCCCATCTCAAAATCACAGGCCTTTGCCACAGCGTCCAGGGAACTGCGGCAATGCTTGCCCGTTGGGTGGGTGCCGATCCCAAGGATGTCACCTACACCTGCGCAGGCGTCAACCATCAGGCATTTTACCTGGATCTAAAATGGAACGGCAAGGATATGTATCCCTTGCTCAAGGAAGCAATGAAGAAGCCCGAGATCCTCAACGAGGAGCAAGTGCGCAACAATATGTTCCTGCATTTGGATTACTACGTTACCGAAAGCAGCGGTCATAATAGCGAATACGTGGCATGGTATCGCAAACGAAGCGACCTCATCGACAAATTCTGCACCGACGGCACAGGCTGGAATCCGGGTCATCACGCCTACATCATGAACTCCTACCTGGATCGTCAAGACACCTGGCGGGACAGCATCAAAGAATTTCTCAACACCCCCGACGAAGAGCTGAACCTGAACAGAGGCTTGGAATACGCCGCCTACATCTTCAACGCAGTATTCGGAGACAATACCCCCTTCCGCTTCAACGGAAACGTGCGCAATCGGGGGTTGATCAACAATCTCCCCGACGGCTGCTGCGTAGAGGTACCCGTGGTAGCCACCAAGGATACGCTCGAAGCAGTAGCAGTGGGCAATCTGCCCGATCAACTCGCTACGCTGATCAACACCACCGCTCGCTGCGAGGAGATGGCAGTGCAGGCAGCGCTGGAGGGCGACGCCCGTAAGGTATTTTGGGCATGCGCCTTCGATCCGTTGACCTCCGCCGTCCTCTCTTTAGACGAGATCCAAGAAATGGTCAACGAAATGCTGGAAAAGAACAAGGATTTCCTCCCTTGGTATCGGGGATAATCTCGCAGGCAACAAAAAGGTGCTGTCTCAAATTGCAAATTTGAGACAGCACCTTGCGCAAAAAAGTCGATGGTAGGCTTTTTGCGCCGGGAATTTGCGTTTTTCGTTTGCAAGTACGATCAAATACGGTCAAATCATGGGAGAAAATTGCGGCGTCAAGCCGCAAAGCAAAAACCAGGGGGGTGTCGACCAAATGCGAAACGCATTTGAGACACCCCTTTTTATTATTTCAAGGTCAAATACGATCCTTTTTATTGTCTCGCCGCCGAAGTAAAGCGCCTCACAGACGTGCCAAAAGTCTCTGCTCCAAAATGCGCTCGCACGCTTCCAAATCCTCGGGGGTATTGATGCCACGGAGATCGTCGCCATCCTTTGTAAAATAGGTCTCCACCTTCATTCCGTGCTTTACCATCAGCTCGGGAACCTCTGTGATGTAATACTCGTGCTGCACGTTAGCGCAACCAAGCTGGGGAAGCAGTCGAAAGAGCGACTTGCTGTTGAACACCATAACGCCCGAAAACAGCTCCTTGATGTTCGCCTGCTCCGGTGTACAGTCCTTTCCCTCGACAACCCTGGAGAAACGACCGTTCTCATCCCGAAGCACACGTGCCCAAAGCTTCAGCGAGGGGTTTTCTGCCGTCATCAGGGTGCAGTCTGCTCCGTTTTCCTCATGCTGGCGGCACATAGCCTCCATCTCTTCCCTGCGGAACAGCGGCATATCACCAAAGGTGATCAGAACGCTTCCGTCAAAATCCGCAAACGCCTCGGCGCATTCCATGACGGCGTGTCCGGTACCAAGCTGTTGCTTCTGTTCTACGTAGCAATAGCGGTCGCCAAAGTGCTCCATGATCTTCTCTTTGCCATAGCCAACCACAATAAACGTATCCTTTTTGTCAACGAACGACACGTTCTCCAAAACGAATTCCAACATCGGTCTCTTTGCAACCGTAAACATCGCCTTGGGGAGATCGCCACTGACCTTTTGTAAACGGCTTCCCTTGCCTGCTGCCGGTATGATCGCTCTTATCGCCTTCATTTTATACTCCAAATTCTTTGTTTTGTTATATGATCTTGACGTCAAGCCCCTGATCGTCATAAATCCTTTGCAGAATAGTTTTGATCCGGGGCAGTTTTTTCTCCATATCCGCCAAGAGCTTCAGCTGGGTACGGCATCTGTCCAGATTCTGCCCTGCATAATCAATGTTATAATAGGTATCACCGTTGATGTGATCCATCAAAAACCGAATACCGTCCTCCGAGGTAATGATCAGCGCCGCATAGGGCAACAGCTCCAATTCCTCTTTTGTCAGAATGTCGCCGCAGGCTTCAAGATATCCCCGTGCATACATTTCATAAAGCTGCAAATCGCAGGAAACCTTGCTCAGATCCTTCTCATCATCCTTTGCGGTGTTGGTACCGATCCGCATGCTGTCGCCAAAATCGTACAGCGGAGAAGACGCCATTACCGTATCCAGATCAATGATGGCAACGGGCAAACGTGTTTCTTCATCAAAAAGAATGTTGTTCAAGTTGCAATCGTTGTGACAGATCCGTGTGGGGATCCTGCCGCTTTCCAATGCGTCGGCAATCAGCCCGAACAGATCTGTGTGAGCACGAACGAAAGCGATTTCCTCCGTAACCTCTGCTACCCTCTGTCGAGGATCCACGGCAATTGCCTTTTCCAGGTCCAGATAACGGCTTTTGGTATTGTGAAAGTTCGGAATCACTTCCTTGATTTCACTAATATCCGCCGAGGTCATTGCTTTGATAAACCGACCAAAGGAGACCCCTGCATAATAAAACACCTCGGGACTGTCGGGAATATCCAAAGAATAAACGTTGTCAAAGTACGTCATCAGGCGCCACGGACCCGATGCATCCTCAAAATACGGCTTTCCGTCCGTGGTGGGACGAAGCATCTGCACCGTTCCACGCCTGTGCTCACCGGGCAATACCAGATTGACACACAAATGCTCTGTGGTCAATTCAAAATTGCTCATCAACGCATTTATGTCCGGAAACACGTTGGAATTGATCCGCTGAAGAATGTACTTGTGGGTATTACCGTGCTCGGAAAGCGTTTCCACCTTGTAAGTACGGTTAATATATCCCTTATTAATCTTTTCAATTTTTGTTATCTCGCCGTGGATAGAAAATTTCTTTACGATATTCCGAATATCGTTATCGCAATACATGTTGTCGCCCATAAAACATTTCACCCTCTTAAAATTCGGCAGAGCAACAAGCCCATTCTGCTCGTCAAAAAAGCCTTCTTCTTGCTGACAGTTCCCGAATTTTATCCAAATCTTTTAAAATAAGTATAATCCACATACACGACTAATTGCTTTTTAGTGACTTCCGAATGTCGATAGCACTTCGATCCGCCCAAGATCGACCATCCTTACAGGTACACTCCCCCATATATTATACTCCAAAGCAACGCAAATTGCAATAGTTTACGGAAAATTTTTAATATTCTATTAATAAGAATAGGAAAACTAAATTTCAAAGTGCTTCCAAAATAAAAGCTCTTCACATTTTTTAACGAAAAAGAAGCCCCGTTCTTAAAAGGCGCAACCGTCTTTTCCTTTATGGTTTAACTCCCAATGAGGGTGAATCTTAGAGCAACAAAATCTATCCCTTATTTTCTTTGTGATTGGACCACCTCCCCCTCTGGGGCAGGAGATGGGTGAAGAAATGTCGCCAAAGAGCTACTGCCCTTCGGCATCATTTCGGGAGAGTGGGTGGGGATAACGGGACGGATCGCCGAACCACAATAAAGCCCTTACTATTCATTATTCACCAACAAAATTTCACTCTTAAAAAAGCAACCGTCTTCCCCCTTTACGATTCAACTCCCTCCCCCCCTCTGGGGGCGAGAGGGGGAAAGGATGCGTAGCATCCAAGGGGGAGTGGGCGGGGGCTTGCGGGATGAAAAAAAGAGCGTACGTTTTCGGACTCGAACCAGAGCGCCATACACGGCTACGCCGAGCAGAAAACTTCCCTTGTGGGAAGATTTTCTCCTGTTCCTCCCGTCGGTCGGAGCAGGGTGTCGGGGCATTCGGGTACAGTGGGGAAAAGGAGCCAACAAAGAGCACTTGCTGGACTCGAACCAAAGCGACAACTTCGAGCATACGGCTCTCGTCTGGAGAATTGCAAGCAATTCTCCCCCCTGTTCACGCTTTGCGTGAGCATGCTGTTGCTACGCCTCGAATCCAGAAAAGAAAGCCAACAAAAAAACAGACCGCATTTGCGGTCTGCTTTTCGTTGGGGTTATAGGACGAAATTACAACTCACATAAATCTCTCAATCATATCAAAACACATACGAGGTAATTCCCTCAATAACATTAAATAATCT
>JAFTMU010000170.1 GCA_017452215.1 Clostridia bacterium | reverse complement strand
TGCCGCCTTTACCGCAATGCGTGCAAGAGTTGCGATGGATACGGATATTGCCATTCTGGTGGTTGCCGCCGACGACGGCGTCATGCCCCAGACGGTAGAGGCGATCAACCATGCCAAGGCAGCAGGCATTGAAATCGTGGTTGCCATCAACAAGATGGATAAGCCCACGGCAAATCCCGACAACATCAAGCAGGAATTGACCAAGTACGGTCTTGTTCCCGAGGAATGGGGCGGAGACGTGATCTGTGTTCCCGTGTCGGCTCTTACCCGTCAGGGTATTGACGACCTTCTCGAGAGCGTGCTTTTGGTGGCGGATATGAAGGAACTCAAGGCAAACCCAAACAGACGTGCCAAGGGTATCGTCATCGAGGCAAAGCTGGATAAGGGCAGAGGTCCTGTTGCCACCATTCTGGTGCAGAACGGTACTCTGCAAAGAGGGGATATTATCATTGCGGGTACTGCAGTGGGACATATCCGTTCCATGACTGACCACTTGGGTAAGGTGGTCAAATCAGCCGCTCCCTCCGTGCCTGTGGAGATCACCGGTCTTTCCGAGGTCCCCTCGGCGGGTGACGAGTTCCAGGCGGTAGAGGACGAGAGAATGGCAAGAACCCTTGCCGATCAAAGACGTGACAAGGCAAAGGAAGACGTGTTCAAGGCAAATGCAAGAGCCAACCTCAATGATCTGTTTGCGCAGATCTCCGAGGGCGTCAAGGACCTCAACATCATCGTCAAGGCAGACGTGGACGGCTCGGTGGAGGCGGTCAAGGCATCGCTTCTCAAGCTCTCCAACGAGGAGGTCAAGGTGCGTGTGATCCACGCAGCCGCCGGCGGTATTACCGAGGGCGACGTGACCTTTGCGGCAGCCTCCAATGCGATTATCGTAGGCTTTAACGTCCGTCCCGACAAGAGCGCACTCGATTCGGCAGAGAGACAGAACGTTGACGTTCGTACCTACCGTGTTATTTACGAGTGCCTGGAGGAGATCGAGGCGGCAATGAAGGGTATGCTGGCGCCCAAGTTCAAGGAAAATCTCCTTGGCCACGCAGAGGTCCGTCAGACCATTCACGTGCCCAACGTGGGAACCATTGCAGGCTGTTATATTCAGGACGGTAAGGTCACGAGATCGGCGCAGATCCGTGTCGTTCGTGACGGTATCGTGATCTTTGAGGATAAGATCTCCTCGCTCAAGAGATTCAAGGATGACGCCCGTGAGGTGGCTTCCGGTTATGAGTGCGGCGTAGGTCTTGACAAATTCAACGATATTAAGGTGGGAGATATTCTCGAAGCCTTCGTTATGGAGCAGGTCGAGCCCGACTGATCTGAAATGTATTTCCCGCAGGAATCGGCGGGAGACGGGAGAGGGCGCCATGGGCGTCTTCTCCTCTCGAAAAACCAAAGAAAGGACAGGCTCGTATGCATCGTGAAAAATCCTGCGGCGCATTGGTCGTGCGCCGTGATGAAGAAAACGGAAAGCAATATCTTTTAATGATCCGTCACAAGCAAGGCGGTCACCGTTCCTTTCCCAAGGGACACATGGAGGCGGGAGAGACCGAGTACATGACCGCTGTGCGGGAGGTGTTTGAGGAAACCGCAGTGCAGATCCGCATCAACAGCAACTTCCGTGAAACCGTACATTACAGCCCCATGCCGGGAGTATCCAAGGAGGTCGTGTATTTTTTAACGCACACCGAGCAAAAGGATATTCACCCCCAGGAGGGCGAGATCGCACAGGTGGAGTGGGTCCCCTTGGAGCAGGTGGAGGCGTCGCTGACCCATGAAAACGATAAGGTGGTTTTCAGAGCGGCGATGAAGAAGCTCGGGGAGATCGGCTGCGGAGCAAAGGCTAAGAGATAATTTCGCTGACGGGAACGTTTTTTTCGCTTGCTGCATAAGATAGAATGAATCTATCGAAAGGAACGTGCGGCGATGAAAATGTTTGTCTGGAAGGCTCCTTCATTTCTGTCTCCCTTGCTCAGGAGATTGTTCTCCGTTCGCAAAAAGAAAGAAAAGGGCTGACGCCCATGGATAAAAAAGAAAGAGAGGTTAAAAAATGAGATACCGTATCAGACTTGACACAATGGCAGACGTCAATCGCTTCGTAGGAATTGCAACCAAGATCAAGGGCAAGCTGGTCTTGACCGACGGTGATAACTTTACCGTAAACGGCAAGTCCCTTCTCGGTGCTATGTATACCTTTGAGTGGGAGCGCATCTTCTGCGAGTCCGAGACCGAGATCTATTTGCAGATCAAGGATTTCATTATTGATGAATCCGAGATCGGCGAGGATGCCGACAATTAAAGCTAACATGAGAGAGAGACTGTTGTTCCCTCGGGTCTCCGAGCGGCTATGCAATGGCTCTTTCTTTTTCAAAAAAGTGCATACGTGGGTCTTTTTTGATCCATTATAAAAAGAAAAAGGAGAAAAAAGAATGGAACAGATCAACGAGCGTCCTATCCAAAAGGAGGCGTTC
>JAFTMU010000169.1 GCA_017452215.1 Clostridia bacterium | reverse complement strand
TCATCGTCTCTTTTTGGCTTGATGCGGTAAAAATCAAGCACGGGCAACAGAATCAAAGCGGTCAGTCCCGCATTGAAGCCGCCGTTGTACAGCACAAATCCCCCGTGCATCTGTGCCGTAGAGGTGCAGATGATCGCACTGACAAGCCCCGCCAGAACACCGATCCGCCACCCGTATTTTCCCGCAAAGGGACAAAGCCCCGTGGCAAATGCCAAGCCGTTGATATACGCCTGGGTGGAGAGCGTCCACGGAACACTCATGCCCGTCAGAGCGCACACGCCGCACACAAAAAGGAACAGGATCCCGTAGCCCAAGGCAATAGGCGCCACGTTTCTCGGATGCTGTCCATCTGCCGAAAAGGTCAAGGCGGCAAAGGTCACCCCTACCGTAGGCCCCGTAAAGCCCACCCCCTCGGGGAGCATGGGGAAGATCACAGGCAAAAGGAAGATCAGATTGAGATACAAAAGAATACAAAATCCATACACGCCAAAATTGATAAAGCACAAGGGCATACCAAAGCGGTCGGCAAAATCCAAGCCGTAGCCCGTGCTTTGTAAGAGCGCACGGTATCCGTGAAAGCTCCGTCCATTGAGAAAGAACCCAAGCAACACCGATGCCCCAAACAACAGGGCAAAAAAGAGGCTCATAAACAGCCAATAGGAATTTCCGAACGCCTCATAAACGTGGTTTTCCCCCACGGGCGCTTCCTTGGGAGCAATCCCCATGGTCTCGTACAAAAAGCAGTAAACGAAGATCCCGAACATTCCCAGCGCCAGCCCCGCCTTGTACATATTAAAGCCACGGTGCATGGCAGTGGTGCCGGGCAAGAGCGCAGGCACCAAAAAGCCCGCCACAGTTCCAAAGAGCACCGAGAGAACAATGCCGACAACGCCCATCCCCGTATTCCCCACAGGGAAATATTGCCCGATGGGATAGCTGAACAGAAAATCACTGATAAATGGCGCCAGCGCCGTGGAAAACATGGCAACGTGCAAATTCTTTCTTACGGGGTGCTTGGTAATAAAGCAATAGATCAACACCCCGATAAAGGGCGGCCACATATTGATAAAGTTCAAGCCGTAAAAGCAGTGGGCGATCACCAGAATATACGCCGCAAAGGTGGTGGAATTTGCCTGCGTCCGTGAGATCAGGATCATCAGATTGCAAACAAAGCCGCACACCCCCGCATTGAGGAGCGTGGCGGCAAGACTGCCAAGATCAAAGTAGTCCGTCACCAGCTTCGAGGGTCCCGTCACGATCCGATACAGGCTCTCCCACAAGGCGTCAGTGCTCTCCCCCGTCATTTGCAGAGCGATAGGCACCGCCGCAAAAAAAGAAAGGCTCAAAAACAAAGCGAACAGCGAAAAGGCAACACTGTTTTGCCTTGCCCGTTTTTCAAAAAGAATATCCTGTGCTCCCGTCATGCTCTCTCTCCTTTGTTTTTTCAAATTCAGTATATCATACTTCCCATAAAAATGCAAGGGAAAAACACCCCCACAAATGAAAAAAGCCAACACACCCTTGACTTTGCATCACTTTGGATTTATAATATAAGCAAAGGAAACCATTTTACCCATAAAGGAGAAGTATATGAAGATCGCACTTATTGCACACGATAAAAAGAAGGACGATATGATCGCCCTCGCCATTCGTTACCGTGACGTCCTCGCCCCTCACGACCTCTATGCCACAGGGACCACAGGAACACTTGTCATGGGCGAAACGGGACTGAAAATCACCCGTATGAAAAGCGGCCCCTTGGGAGGAGATCAGCAGATCGGCTCCATGATCGCCGAGGGACAGCTGGATCTGGTGCTTTTTCTCCGTGATCCCCTCACCGCACAGCCCCATGAGCCCGACGTTTCCGCTCTCTTGCGCCTGTGTGACGTCCAGAACATTCCTCTCGCCACCAACGTCAAAAGCGCCGAGATCATGCTCGACCGCCTCCATGCAGGATTGTAAAAATATATTTGGATTTGGGGCTGTCTCAAATTGCAAATTTGAGACAGCCCCTTGCGCAAAAAAGCCGATGGTAGGATTTTTTGCGCCGGGACTTTGCGTTTTTCGTTTGCAAGTACGATCAAATACGGTCAAATTACGGACGAAAATTGCGGCGTCAAGCCGCAAAGCAAAAACCAGGGGGGTGTCGACCAAATGCGAAACGCATTTGAGACACCCACACCCATCCCTTCAAGAACTTTTGAACGTGGGGTATATAAAACTTGATTTGTAACTACTCTACGCTGTCCGTTCGTACGGCGACTGTGGGATATCGTGTTGTACGTTGTCCCACACCCTTGTAGGGGGCGTTCACGAACGCCCGTTTTAAAAATCACATACTCCCTGGGACGGGCGATTCGTGAATCGCCCCTACTAATACGAGCCTCCCCCTTTGGGGGACGGTGTAAGCCACACCAAGCCGTGTCGGAGAGGGCTGCCTACGCCATTAAATCAAAACGAACACTCTATATGTCATCTCTGAGAAGGCTCGCACGCTCGCCAGTCGAAATTTTTCCGAGCGAATAGCGAGGAGAAATCAAGGAGCTGCCGCTTGCGGCAGGCGACGCAGGGATCCACGAAGAATTACTGTTGGCTTTCCACAGGCAAATGTTACATTTCTTCTACAAAAAACACAAACCCACCATCCAACGCACCTTGTCCCGCCCCTACAAAAAAACATCTCACATAGAACATTTTTCTAAATAGAATCGGCGATTTTTCTCCCCTTTCCAACGTGTTTGAACTCCTCCCCTCGGGGGGTGGGCGGGGGCTGGGGGTGGGGGTGGTGGGTCGGGGGACGGAACAGTGCAGTGAGACTTTGAAAACCCGAAAACTTTTCTTCCCATCTCCATATCATCTTCCAAAGCAAGGTTTTTCCCTCTTTTTTCAAAAACTTGGGAAAAACTTTTTTGATTTATTGACAACGGGAGAAAGATATGATAAAATGGTGAAGTATAGAATTCATTGTATAAAAAAGAGAGGTTTATTGACGTATGCATTGGTCAGACGAAATCGCAGAGCGGATCATCAAGCGCAATCCGAACAAGGAAGAATACGTATGCGCAGCGGGGATCAGCCCCTCAGGCTCTGTTCACATTGGTAACTTCCGTGACGTAGCTACCTCGCTCATGGTAGTGAAGGCGCTCCAAAAGGCAGGCAAAAAAGCAAAGCTCTTGTTCTCCTGGGACGAGTATGACCGTTGCCGCAAGATCCCTGCCAACGTACAGGCTGTGGTAGGCAACAGCTATGATCAATACATTGGCTGTCCTTACGTGGACATTCCCGACCCCTGGGGCTGCCACGCCAACTACGCCGAGCACTTTGAGGAGGAGTTCGTCAACTCCATGAAGCCCTTCGGCATCGAGCTGGATTGCCGTTATCAGGCAAGAATGTACCGCTCGGGCAAATACACTAAGGACATTCTCGAATCTCTCAAAAAGAGAGCCGAGATCTTCGAGATCTTGGACTCCTTCAAGACCAAGGACAACACCAAGAGCGAGGAGGAGCTCCGTGCCGAGCACGATGCCGAAAAGGAGAAATACTATCCCGTCAGCATCTTCTGCCCCAAGTGCCACACCGACTTTACCACCATTACCTCCCTCTCCGAGGATTGCACCGAGGCAGATTACGTCTGCCGCTGCGGTCACGAGGGACACTTCAACTTCCTTACCGACTTTGATTGCAAGCTGGGCTGGAAGATCGACTGGCCCATGCGTTGGAGATACGAGGGCGTAGACTTTGAGCCGGGCGGAAAGGATCACGCCGCTCCCACAGGCTCTTACAGCAATTCCAAGATCATTTCCAAGAAGATCTTCGACTTTGAGGCGCCCCTGTTCCAAGGCTATGAGTTCATCGGCATCAAGGGCATGACAGGTAAGATGTCCTCTTCTTCGGGACTCAATCTCACTCCCGAAACCCTGCTCAAGCTCTATCAGCCCGAGGTCATTCTGTGGCTCTATTCCAAGACCGAGCCCACCAAGGCGTTTGATTTCTGCTTCGACGACGGTATCCTGCGTCAGTATTTCGAGTTTGACAAAATGCTCACCGACGTCCGTGAGGGCAAGGCGTCCGACGCTATCAAGGATATCATGTACAACTGCCAAATCGAGGGACGGGAGCTTGAAACCGTGCCCATGGGGCTTTTGGTTCAGCTTGGCTCTATCGTCAACTTTAACGTGCCCATGCTGGAGACCGTCTTTGCAAAGATCGGCACGCCCTACACCGAGGCACAGTTTGCCGACCGTCTGGACCGTGCAAAATTCTGGCTGGAGCAATGCGCTCCCGATCAGGTCAACCGCCTGCGCTCCACCCGTAACTTTGAGATCTACGACGCCATGGACGACAAGGAGAAAAAGGCGATCCGGCTATTGCACGCCTTCATTGCCAAGGGCGGCTACTCTTTGGACGAATTGAACACCGAGCTTTACGCTATCCCCAAGGAGGTGTATGGCACCGACATGAGCGACAAGGAGCTCAAAGGACTGCAAGGCGCCTTCTTCCGCAACGTATACAAGCTGCTGATCGACAAGGAAAAAGGTCCCAGACTCTACCTGTTCCTTTACGCCATCGATCCCGAAAAATACGTAGGTCTCTTGGATTTCTCCTATCCCAAGACCGAGGCGGAGATTGCCGCCGAGACCCCCTGCGAGGAGTGCGCTCCCGAAGCAGAGGAGGTACAGGAGATCCGTGAGCCCGACCCTGTCTCCCCCGTCAAGGAGCAGGTCACCATCGACGACTTTGACAAGCTGGATTTCCGTGTGTGCAAGGTGCTCAAAGCAGAGGGCGTGCGCAAATCTCACTCCTGCTTAAAGCTCACCCTGTTCGACGGTATCGGCGAGCGTGTCATCATGTCCTCCATCAAGGAGGAGTACACCCCCGAGATGCTGGTGGGCAGAAAGATCATCGTTATCGCCAACTTAAAGCCCAACCGCATCTGCAACGTGGCGTCCCAGGGAATGCTCCTCGCCGCCACCAACAACGCCTGCGGCTGCAAGATCCTCTTCGTGGACGACTCCGTTCCCGAAGGAACAGCGATTCACTGAGATAGGAATAGGATTACGGGGGAGAAACTTTTCGAGAAAAGT
>JAFTMU010000168.1 GCA_017452215.1 Clostridia bacterium | reverse complement strand
TCTGGCGCCCGCCAATGCGCTGTATGCGCCACTGTACGGTGCCCTTGCCTTTGACGCGGTGACCCCCGCATCAAGTGCCATGTTCGGTCTGTACGGAGCCACCTCAAACGTCGCCATATGGACACCTGCATCATACGCTGTGCTGATTGCGGGAATCGTTTTACTGCTTGTCACCTTCGGACCCGTCAACACGGGCATCACCTACATAATGAGAAACATCGTCAAGGGTGAGCATCTGTTCATGTGGTAGGACTTCTGGCACGCAATCCGCAGAAACCTCAAACAGGAATTCGTGTTCGGTATCCTCGATCTTATAATCGCGGTGGTGGGATTCCACGCAGTATATTCCTACTATCTGACCGTGGATGCAAATCCGAGCTTCGGAAACGGTGTTATGTTCATGCTGTCCCTTGTGATCTGCGCTTTGTGGATAGTTATGAGATTCTACCTTTACACCATCATGATCACCTTTGATCTGACGGTGTTCCAGATCATCAAAAACTCGCTGATATTTGCCCTTATAGGATTTAAGCGCAATTTCATGGCGCTGATCGGAATCATCGCAACTATAATCGTAAACATGGGGATCATGGTGCTTTATCTGCCCCTTGGAATCATTCTTCCATTCGTCATCACGGTGGCGCTCTGCTCGTTTATGGGCATTTATGCGGCGTGGCCCAAGATCAAGGAGATCATGATTGACCCATATTACGACGAAAACGGCAATCCCCTGCCCGAAAATCATACTTGAAACCGCCGTATTTTGTAAAAAAGCAAAAACAATTGTTGACAAAATGTAAATATTTTCATTTTGCTCTTTATTTTCTCTTTAAAATATGGTACACTTTAAAAGTTAATTATGTCTTTGTTTAAAATATAAAAGGAGTACAAACCAAAATGAAGATCAAAGCAAAGATCGCCGCTTTTTTACTTGCGGCAACTACTCTCGCTTCGACCCTTATCGGTTGCAGCGCATACAACAACCCGGAGAAATACCTGAACATTCCCGATTTCAAGGAAGTTTCCGTGGCAAAGGAAGATATCGATGAGGAGCTCAAGAAGCAGATCAACGATATCCTCGAATCTCTGCGTAAGGCAGACTACGTTGAAGTTGAGGACAAGGATTATCAGATCAAGCTCGGCGACAGCGTAAACATCACCTACGAGGGCAAGCCCACCGACACAGACCTCGAACTCATCGACGACGTTCTCAAGGGCATGACCAACAAGGACGACGAAGCAGGCTACGACCTTGTTATCGGCTCCGATTCCTTTATCGGCGAGTACAAGGACAAGGACGGCAACCTCGTAAACGAGGGCTTCGAGGAGCAGCTCAAGGGTCACAAGAAGGGCGACGAGGTAGACGTTATCGTAACCTTCCCCGACGACTACAAGGAAAAGGAGCTTCAGGGCGTTGAGGTAAACTTCAAGGTCAAGATCAACTCCATCTCCACTCTTGAGGGCATCGACCTTGGCAACGACGCTCAGGAGGTCAAGGTATCCTACAC
>JAFTMU010000167.1 GCA_017452215.1 Clostridia bacterium | reverse complement strand
TAGTTCGTTAAAAGTTTTGAAGGGCTTTGTGAAACTTTTTTCAAAAGTTTCCCCAAAAAACGCGTCCTTTTTCAAAAGTTCCCAACAAAAAACCAAAAGACTAAAATCAAATTACATCAAGGAGCGATACAGAGCCTTGATATCTTCTACGCAGGTATCCTTGGGGTTGCCGGGACGGCAAGCATCGGCAAAAGCCGACTCGGACAGGAAATCCACGTCCTCATCCTTGGCAATGGCCTTCAGGTCGGCAGGAATGCCCACATCTGCGGACATCTTCTTGACGGCATCCACCGCAGCCTTGCGATATTCGGCTTGCGACATGGTCTCGGTTCCCTCTACGCCCATTGCCTTGGCAATGTCACGGTACTTTTCACCCGTTGCATCGGCATTGTATTCCATCACCGTAGGAAGCAGGATAGCGTTTGCCACACCGTGAGGCGTGTCATACAGTGCACCCAGGGAGTGTGCCATGGAGTGAACGATACCAAGGCCTACGTTGGAGAATCCCATGCCGGCAATATACTGACCCAGAGCCATGCCTTCTCTGCCCTCGGGCGTATTGTTAACGGCGCCTCTGAGGCTCTTTGCAATCAGCTCGATGGCCTTAAGATGGAACATATCGGTCATTTCCCATGCGCCCTTGGTGATGTAGCCCTCAATAGCATGAGTCAGAGCGTCCATACCCGTTGCGGCGGTCAAGCCCTTGGGCATAGTGCTCATCAGCTCGGAATCGATGATAGCAACCACAGGAATATCGTGAACGTCGACGCAAACGAACTTACGCTTCTTTTCTACGTCGGTGATAACGTAGTTGATGGTAACCTCGGCTGCCGTTCCTACGGTAGTGGGAATCGCAATGATCGGAACAGAGGGATTCTTGGTGGGAGCTACCCCCTCAAGGCTGCGAACGTCCGAGAACTCGGGGTTTGCGATGATGATACCGATTGCCTTGCAGGTATCCATAGACGAGCCGCCGCCAACTGCTACCAAGCAGTCAGCACCTGCTGCCTTGAATGCAGCAACGCCGCTTTGTGCATTCTCAATGGTGGGATTGGGCTTAATATCGGAATAGACCGCATATGCAATGCCTGCGCCGTCCAAAACATCCAGCACCTTTTTGGTAACACCGAACTTGATCAGATCAGGGTCGGAGCAGACCAACACCTTTTGAAAGCCTCTTCTTTGGATCTCACCTGCAAGCTCACAGACCGAGCCTGCGCCGTGGTAAGACGTTTCGTTGAGAACGATTCTTGCCATAATTTTTTCCTCCATGTTTTATAAAAGATTATTTTATTTGTTCGTACAGAATTTCTGTACGTACCCTACGTTTTTTCTCCGGATCCCGGAAAGGTATAACCGCTGCCGTTTGCAGGGTTCCTTACGCCTACCCGTCACATTCTTCCCCTTGGCAAATGGAAAGGATCTCCAATACCGCATCCACCATGCTTCGGTCGGCACCGTTTTGATGGGCACGCAGCAGAAACTCCTTGACGGTGGTATCGTTGATGGGTGCAAAAACATTATCGTCGGTATTTTTTATACCGGAAAGCAAATTTAAAATACTGTGATCAAACACAATGTACATATCGTTTTTGATGATGTTGTTACCCTGACATCGAAGAAGAATCTCCTTGATATCTTCCCTACGCACACTCGAACGAAGGTCCACGCTCTTTAAGTAACGAATGCAAACCTCGCCACTGATATTTTTCAATCGGATCTC
>JAFTMU010000166.1 GCA_017452215.1 Clostridia bacterium | reverse complement strand
TTTGATGATGGCTACGGCGAGCATGAGGGCGGCAGACGCTTCCTCACGGTTTCCCTGGGCATCTTCTCCACCGTTCGCATTGTCCGCTCGGCACAGTATCTCATTCAGGCAGTTGAGTATTGTGTTCCCGAAAAGGAATGTGCAGCAGTAGAGGAGGATGATCCTTGCCGTGTGTTCCGCTGCATGCCATTTCCCGTTGGGGAATTTTGCCAAGGCGGAATGCCACCCATCAAGGAAGGGAATGACCGTCCCTCCCGTTGCGGCTGCGGTTCTTAATATAACAGAAAGGGGCTGTCTCAAATTTGCAATTTGAGACAGCCCCTTTTTCTGTTATTTGGTCACGTAATTGCATTTTCCTTCACCCTTGATGCATTCGGCAGTGATCACTACCTCCAACACGTCGTCACGGGAGGGGATTTCATACATGATATCGGTCATTGTGCTTTCCAAAATGGAGCGCAAGCCACGGGCACCCGTATTACGCTCCAGCGCCAAGGCGGCAACCGCCTCCAAGGACTCGGGAGTAAAGGTGAGCTTAACGCCGTCCATATCAAAGAGCTTTTCATATTGCTTGACCAATGAGCTCTTGGGCTCGGTGAGAATGCGGATCAAAGCATTCTTGTCAAGATCATTCAAGGGAACGATCACAGGAATACGTCCCACCAGCTCGGGGATTAGACCGAACTTCACGATATCGTGAGGGATCACGTCGCGGAAAACGCCGTTATCCTTTCTCTCACTCTTTGTTTTGATCTCGCCGCCAAAGCCAATCGTTTGATTGCCCTTGCGCTTTTCAATCATTTCCTCCAAGCCGTCAAATGCACCGCCGCAGATAAAGAGAATGTTCTGCGTGTTGATCTGAATGAACTCCTGATTGGGATGCTTCCGTCCGCCCTGCGGGGGAACGTTGGATACCGTACCCTCTAAGATCTTCAAAAGCGCCTGTTGCACACCTTCGCCGGAAACGTCACGGGTGATGGAGCGGTTTTCACTCTTGCGGGAGATCTTGTCGATCTCGTCAATATAAATAATGCCTCTCTCGGCAAGCTCAATATCGTAATCCGCCGCTTGAATCAAGCGCAAAAGAATGTTTTCCACGTCCTCGCCAACGTAGCCCGCCTCGGTCAGGGTGGTAGCATCGGCAATGGCAAAGGGCACCTTCAAGGTCTTTGCAAGCGTCTGCGCCAGATAGGTCTTACCAACACCCGTGGGACCAATGAGCAAAACGTTGCTCTTTTGCAGCTCTATCTCGTTTTCATTTTCGGACTCCTGGGGCGCTTGCTTTTTCTTGCCCTTTTTCCCCGTGGTAGCCTTGCTCTTTTTCATGGTTAAGATCCGCTTGTAGTGATTATATACGGCGACAGAAAGAGCGATCTTTGCCTCGTCCTGACCAATCACGTAGCGATCAAGAGATTCCTTGATTTCCATGGGGCGGGGAAGCTCGTTCAAGGAAATGGATTCCGCCCCTGCTGCATTGCCTTCCACCGTCTCGGACAAAAGATCATTGCAGGCTTCTACGCAAAAATCGCAAATATACACGCCCTCGGGGGAGGGGATCAGAAAGTTTGCCTGGTGCTCGGTCCTGCCGCAAAAGGAGCAGTGGCGGAGCTTTGTGTCGTTCGTGTTCGTTTTGTTAGCCATGAAT
>JAFTMU010000165.1 GCA_017452215.1 Clostridia bacterium | reverse complement strand
CCTTGGCGGGGCTTGAAGAGCCGACGGAATCACGGGATCCGTCTCAACAAAAATATTCAAAGGCAAAATTCATGGGAAAGCATTGCCAAGGACAAACCGAGATCAAGCTGGATTCTATTGCTCCCACCATTCGTTCGGAGCATCACGGAAATATAGAATTTCGACGGCTCAGCACCGAAAACGGGGGACAGCATTCGGGTGAACTGGAAAGTGGCTTGAAGGAGAGAAGATTAACCGTTCGGGAATGTGCCCGCCTTCAAACCTTTCCCAATGAATATCAATTCATTTTACCCAAAACGCCGAATACTGTTTCTGTCAATGCGAGCAATGCATACAAGATTATCGGAAACGCTGTTCCTTGCGTTTTAGCATATAACATAGCAATGAACCTTTCTAAAAAATGGAAGGACTATTTTGTACAATAAGATCAGCGGCTTGTCATACGACAAGCCGCTGATCTTATTTGATCGGCTCATATAACTCGGTTAAGGGGGTGTCCTTGACTACGTACATTTTTGCCTCGGGAGTTCCGTTGAATTGCCCATGGGAAAAACGGCATTCGTTTCTGAATTGGAGACGCTTTCCCGTATGGACGTTTTTAAATGTGCTGATGATGTTCAATTGTGATGCGGGAACGTCGCAAACACACCCACAAAATTGAATCGTACGGTTAAAATCAGCCTGTTTAGGAACCTTTAAAATTGTTGTTTCATGAGCGGTGGTCTTTGCATAATAGTATTCAAAGGGATAGATTTGGAAAAACGAAAAAATATTATTAGCAGAAAAAGCGGAATTTATTTTTTTGCAAACCTGATTTCCTGCTACCAAGGAACAATTTCTTTTGATCTGCAAATATTGGGGATCGTCTGAAAATATTTGCTTGATCCATTTTGCAAACACCTTTTCTCTCGTTTCGGAGGCGGTATAATGCATAAAATCCTTATTGGTGGTAATATTTACGGGAACGGTTGAAACAATTTGATTATATTTCAATATTACGTCGTTTCCCGATAGATATGCTTCGGAAACCTTTGTTCCTTTGATTCGTTTCCACGTTTGATTGTTGTGCAGGTAACCTATAAATGCTTTCCACGTATAGGCAAACCACGCATCGTATTCCTTGGGTGCAAAGGTTGAAAAAACGTGAAGCCCGAGGGTAATTGCTTCCCGTGAGATTATTGAGCAGGGTATACAGCCCCATGTTTTTTAAAATAAAGCTTTCTTCTTTCAAGGAAAACCCATAGCCGTCAATTACAACATCCACAGGATCGCCCTTTTGTGTGTTGTTGCCCAACCATTGAATCTTGGGGGACTTTGATATTTTGAATTCCTCACAGCTCAATATTTTTGTTCCAAGCTTAAAGCCGTTATCGACGATCAGCTTCATTTCGCCCGTGAAAGTAGGATATGTAAGTAGATTTGCGGCGCTTGAAACATCGTTGCATACTACCGATTTTGCCAATGAAAAAAGCGTTTTACTGTCATAAAGATCGGAAGAACGTAATGCCGTTCCTCTTGCAAGCACACCGACCGTCGTGGCAACGGTCAATTCTCTCAAGTGTGTTTTAATGTCAGCCATACGAAAACCTCCTATTAGGTTTATGGGGGATGGATCTTTTAATTACTGTATCCCACTAAAAAGCTCCGAGAGGGATACGTTTAATCCGTCTGCTATTTTTTTGATATTGCAGATGGAGATGTTTCTTCGTCCTGCTTCAACGGAAGCAAAATACGTTCTGTCCATTTCAATGCTCAAAGCAAACTTTTCTTGGCTTAACCCTGTTTTGCTGCGAAGCTCCTTGATGCGTTCTCCCAATTGATTTGTAATCATGATTCCAGAACACCTCCTCGAGTAGATTATATAAGTAAACGGCATATAAATCAACGGATTTTAAGCAACAATACAATTTGTTTTAGTTTTTTTAAAAAAAGGCTTGCAATTTGAAAAAAAGTGTGCTACAATATGAAGCGAAGAAAACATACGGAAGCATAGCTCAGTTGGTTAGAGCGCACGGTTCACATCCGTGAGGTCGAGAGTTCGAGTCTCCCTGTTTCCACCAAAACAAAAAAAGGAGCAACGCTCCTTTTTTTGTTTTGGTCGAGGCACTGCGTGACGAGTGCTCCGCAAGTGCTGCAAGCATTTGCCGGAACGTGCGCCAAACACCAAGGCAAAAAAATACGCCTGTCTGCGCACGTTTGAGTTCTGAGTCTCCCTTTTTAAACGAACTCCGCACTTGGCGGAATTCCAAAGAATTCTTTTAAGTGCGGAGAGATGTTTTCTTTCCACTATTGCATTTTTCGGGTCTTTGATGTATAATAACGGTAACACATTGTATGGGAGGATATCACGTGAAAAGAAATCTTGCATGGTTGTTGTTAGTTTGTCTCTTGGTTGTTTTCTTATTTGGTTGCAACAATGTAGGAAAACCACCGATCAACAGTGAAGCCACGTCCGATACCACAGATGGTGAAAAGCCAACCACCGACAACGAATCCACCTCCGATACCACGGATGATGAAAAACCAACCACCGACAACGAATCCACGTCCGATACGACAGGTAATGAAAAACCGCCAATTGAGCCGAATCCCGTATCGGATTTTGAATATGAAATAAATAGCGATGGTGGCGTCACGATCGTAAAATATATAGGTCAACAGGAAATCGTTGTGATCCCCGAGACCATTCAAGATCTTCCGATCACAAAAATTGGTATCAATGCATTCAGATATAACATTGCCACGTCTGTGATAATGCCCAATACCATTGTAGAAATTGGCGGAGAGTGCTTTTATCAATGCGATAAATTAAAAAGCATAACGCTTTCGAAAAACTTAGTAAAGATCGGAGTCTCCGCTTTCCAGGATTGCACACAACTACAACAAATTACGATTCCATCTAAAACAAAGGAAATAGGAGATCGTGCATTTGAGGGTTCCGGACTGAAAACAGTTGTTTTTGAGGAAGGCATTGAGATCATCGGCGGATACGGTTCTTTTGCTCGTACCCAACTTACGGAGTTGAAGCTTCCCTCATCGGTCAAAGAAATAGGGCGCTCAACCTTTGCCCAAAACAGCAATCTCGCATCTATTGTGTTAAACGAAGGTCTTGTAACAATTGGACATAAGGCGTTTGTCAATAATCCAATGCTTGAGGAGATCATCGTTCCCAAAACAGTGTTGTATGTTACCGAAATGGATTTTAATATGTGCAGTAACTTGAAAAAGATCTTTTTCGATGGCAATGCACCTGCGACCTTTGAATATTCGGATCCGATTGTAGGTGTTTGGGAACCAACCGATGTTAATTTTACGGTATATTATCACGAAGGCTCCACCGGTTTTACATCACCAACATGGTACGGTTACGCAACCGAAGCCTGGTAAGAATTGAGGCTGTCTCAAATTCCAAAATTTGGGACAGCCCCTTTTCTTTTTTATTTCGTTTCACATCTGCTTCCGCATTTTTTCAAGTGCCGCCTTTTCGAGACGTGAGACCTGGGCTTGGGAGATGCCGATCTCCTCGGCAATTTCCATTTGGGTCTTGTTCCGATAAAAGCGGAGCTTGATGATCCGCTGCTCCCGTTCATTCAGGTGCATTAGGGCTTCTCTCAGGACAATGTTTTCCAGCCACACCTCGTCTCCCGTGGAGGAATCCGAGAGCTGATCCATCAAATAAAGGGCGTCCCCGTTGTCGTTAAACACAGGCTCATACAGGGAGATGGGCTCCACGATCGCCTCCATGGCTCGCAGCACCGCTTCCTTTTTTTCGCCCAACCGCTCGGCGATCTGCTCGACGGTTGGCTCATTTTCGTTGATGGCGATCAATTCCTCCCGGGCTTGCAGGGAACGGTACGCCAATTCCCGCACCGAACGGCTGATGCGAATGGCGTTATTGTCCCGCAGGTAGCGCCTGATCTCACCGATGATCATGGGAACGGCGTAGGTGGAAAACTTCACGTCCAGATCGGTGTTGAAGTTGTCCACTGCTTTGACAAGTCCGATGCATCCCACCTGAAACAGGTCGTCCAGGTTCTCCTTACGCCCCGTAAAGCGTTGAATGATGGAAAGCACCAGGCGCAAGTTACCGTTGATGAGTGCTTTTCGAGCTTCTTCATCTCCTTTCTTTACCTTCAAAAGCAGGTCATGCTTTTCCTCGTCCGTCAAAACCTTTAAGTCAGAGGTATTCACCCCACAAATTTCGACTTTGTTATAATACATTCCATCAAAACTCCGTTTTGTACTTTTCAAAAAGTATTGACGGAGGGGGCAAGTGCTTATTCAAGCCATAATCTGGCAAAAGGGGGGGCTGTCTCAAATTTTAAATTTGAGACAGCCCCGATCTATTCAATTCGCTTTCGGAATGCTTTCCGTAGTTTCCTCGTCGATGTATTTTTCTTCGATCTCCGCTCCGATCCCACGGAGCTTTTCCACGATGCTGTCATAGCCCCGTTGAATGTAACGTACCCCTCGGATCTCGGTAGTGCCCTCGGCGCAAAGCCCCGCAATGACCAATGCAGCGCCTGCACGCAGGTCGGTCGCCTCAACGGTTGCGCCTGTCAGCTTTTCTACACCCACCACAGTGGCATTTTGAGAATCCACCATGATCTTGGCGCCCATCTTGGTCAGCTCCTCGGCATAACGGAAGCGATTGCTCCATACGCCCTCGTGAATGCTGCCGATGCCGTTGGCGATGCAAAGAAGCACGGCAAACTGCGGGTGCATATCAGTGGGGAAGCCGGGATAGCAGAGGGTTTGAATGTTGACGTTGTTCAGGGGACGGTTGCTTTGTACCAGCACCGAATCGTCCTCCTCGGTCACCTGTACACCCATCTCGCAAAGCTTTGTAGTGATGGATTCCACGTGCTTGGGGATCACCGAGCGCACACGGACGCATCCGCCCGTAGCGGCAACCGCCGCCATATAAGTTCCCGCCTCGATCATGTCGGGAATAATGGTATAGCTGCACCCCTTGAGGGCGGTGACGCCGTGGATCTTGATCACCGACGTGCCCGCACCCACGATGTCCGCACCGCAGGCGTTGAGGAAGTTGGCAAGGTCAACAATGTGAGGCTCTCTTGCGGCGTTGTCGATGACAGTGGTGCCCTCGGCGAGCACCGAGGCTAAGATCACGTTGACCGTAGCGCCCACCGATGCAATGTCGAAGTAGACCGACCCGCCAACCAACCCGTTTTCTGCCTCGGCGGAAATAAAGCCACCCTCGGTGTCGGTCTTGGCGCCCAGAGCACGAAAGCCCTTCAGGTGCAGATCCAGGGGACGGGTGCCGCCGAAATCACAGCCGCCGGGCCAGGCGATCCTGGATCGTCCAAAGCGCCCAAGCTCGGCTCCGAGAAGATAGGAGGAGCCACGCAGGCGGCGCACCAATTCATCGGGAGAGGTGCCTTCCTCAATATGCGTTGTGTCAATGAGAACGGTATTGCGTGCAGAGCGGGTGATCTTTGCTCCCATTTGTGAGAGTAGGTCAAGGGTGGTGGAAATATCGCTTACGTTGGGAATGTTATCCAGAACGCAAACGTCCTTTACAAGGATCGTGGCAAACAGGATCGGCAGGGCGGCGTTTTTCATACCGCTGACAGATATTTCACCGTACAGGGGTTTTGCGCCCTGAATGATCATTCTCATGGACATGATTTGATACAGGGGGCATCAGCCACCCCACTCCTTTGCTGTTATATAAAACGGAATCAGACGCTCAAATACAATATATTGGGAGATACATCTTCATTATAACACAACATTTACCAAAAGAAAAGTGGTTTTTCGGATTTTTTCACAAAAAATCCAAGCTTTTTTCTATATTTTCAGTTTATGCGGTGGAAAGAGAAAGGTTCCCGTTTTATTTCAGCCGCAGGCGGTAGTACGCCACTGCCAGCTCTGCCACAAGACCGTAGCTTTTGGTCCCTTGGGAGGCGCCTTGTCCTTTAAGATATGCGTCATTGGTTGCCTGGCTTACGTCTGCAGCCACGTTGTCACGGTACTTTTCAAAAAATGCACTGTATGCCGCCTCCTCACGGCGGATCTGTGGCGGCAAGGCAGAGTAAGCCTCCTTGTAAAGCGCACGGTCGGCACGGGCAAGAGCGGTGGCAACGTACTCGTAGACGTTGAGGTAGGCGCTGTAACGAATATAGGGATCATCGGATTCCATGCAAACCAAAAACGCCACAAAGTTTGCCTCATCCTCCCGTGCGATCCCTCTTTGATGCGCCAATTCATGCGCCGCCGTATAGGGAATGGTATAGTCAGGGAAGTTCACGTTGATGTTCGCTTCTCCCGTAAAGAAGGTGTAGACTCCCGTGATGTGGGTATAGGACATGGGCTCGCTGAGCATGATGGGCTTGACAGAGGAGGAAAAATGATCGAGAAAATCATATTTTTTCTCGGCTTTTTCGTACGCCGCCATGAGCTTTTGGTTCATCTCGGTATAGGAGTAAGGCATGACCGTTTCACCGCTTTCCAGGGCGACGGTCTCATGGCAGAGCTCCTCCAGCTCCTCCGTTAAGATCCTTGCCGTTTCATAAAGCTCCCGTGCAGTGACGGGGGAGCGATCAAGACCCAGCTTTTTGTCCAAGGAGGTGGTGTGGTAGCCGGAGGCGAAATTCCAAACGAACAGATTGAGCACTACGCAAACGCCCGAAAAAAGGATTCCTAAAAAAACAAAGGTGTCGTGCCATGAATTGCAATAGCGTCGGTAGGCAACGCCCACCAAAAGGATCAGCCATACGGGAAGGAGCAGCAACAGCATCTCGGCAAAGGAGAAGGGGATCCAGGCGGTCAAAAGCGCCATGATCCTGCGCCCCCACGGGCTGACGGCTCCGTTGAACCAATCGGCAAAGGGGGTGTTGACGGTGAAAAGGATATACAAAAGAATGCTGACGGCGCTCCAAGCAAAGATCAGCTTTGAGAGGAGCGGAAGCCGTTTCTTTTTTGTTTTGGTAAAATCATTTTTCATGCAATTCTCCGTTCCCGTTTTCAAGCAGCCTTGGGAGACAGCGGGAAAACGATGCGTTGATCAGCTTTTTCATATCCTCGGGCAGAGGAGCGGTAAGGGTCAGGCGCTCGCCTGATGCGGGGTGGGGAAAGGAAAGCCGAAAGGCGTGCAGAGCGTGCCGCCCGATCAAAGGGGAGGGCGTGCCGTACAGATCGTCCCCTGTGATGGGGTGCCCCAAGGCGGCAAAATGTACACGAAGCTGGTGGGTCCGACCCGTTACGGGGTGCGCACAGACCAGCGTGTGCCCGTTCTCTGCCGCCAGAACCTCGTACTCTGTCAGGGAAGCGTCGGCGTCGGGCGCATCGGGAGAGCAGACCTCACGCACGATGATGCTCTCTCTTGTGCGGTGCAAGGGAAGATCGATTCTCCCCGCACCCGGCTGCATTTCCCCGTCCAAAACGGCAAGATAGGTCTTTTGGATCTCTCCCGCCTGCAAGGCACGGGTCAATTTTCCCGCACTGTGCTTGTTGCGTGCGATCAGCAAAAGTCCTCTGGTGTTGCGGTAAAGTCGGTTGATGTGACGAAAGACAAAGGGCGTATCCCCATTGGCGTAGCTAAAGGCTAGGGAGTTTGCTACAGTATCCTCACGGTGACCGTGGGAGGGATGTGTGGGCATATCCGCCGTTTTGGAGGGAACGACGATATTTTCGTCCTCGTAAAGGATCTCCAAGGGCAGCTCCCTTGGAATCAGTGTGGGGGAGGGAGAGGGATCGTCGGTTTCCAATTCCAGAATATCCCCCTTTTTGAGGAGCTTACGCACGGTGCATCGCTGTCCGTTGACGCAGATGCCGTTTGGTCGGTATTTGAGATATTTGATCATTTTGGTGGAAAAATGCAGCTCTGCTTGCAAGATCCTTCGCACGCAAAGCCCGTCCCATTCCGCACCGACACACAAACGCATAAGACACTCTCTCCTTTTGCAGGTTTATCACCAAATATTATATCATTCTTTTGTGTTTTTTACAAGGAGAAACGGAGCGGCTTTTGAAATAATTGTGAAATCTTTTGATATCTCTTGCACGGCGGCGCATTTTGTGGTAAAATAAAAGCAGATTGACAGGAAAGGAAAAAAGTATGGACATCAAAAAGATCATTTCGCTCCTTTTGGCGGCGGTCATTGCCTGTGCATCGCTCTGTGCCTGCTCGGGCGGCAGTGAGGGCGGCGGAACGGGGGCAGAGGAGACCTCCGACGCTGAAATCGACACGTCCCCCGTGGAAATACAAACCAATCAACTTTCCGACGTTGTATCCATAGATCTTGATCTGATTCCCCCGACTCCTGCCGAGGAATTCACCTACGTCCGGTCAAACGGTGAGGTAACGGTGACGGCATACGTGGGAGAACGGAGCGACGTTTGTGTACCTGCGCAGATCGAGAATGCCCCCGTCACGGCAATCGGTGACGGTGCATTTGCGGATCTGGAGTCCTTGCACAGCTTGATCCTGCCCGAGAGCATTACAGATATGGGAGAGGGGATCCTCAGAGGTTGTGACGCCCTGTGCGCTCTCCAAACCCCCTTGCTTGGAGAGGATGCCGTCAGCGAGCAGTTCCTTGGATACCTCTTTGGCGCCGAGACCTTTCGGGATAATCCTCGGGACGTGCCTGCTTCAGTGCAATTTTTGCGTTTGTGCGGAGAGGCGGATACCCTTTCTGCCTATGCCTTGTACGATTGTAACGACCTGTTGGCAGTGGATCTCGGCGGCGGGATCAAAACATTGCAAAAATTTTCCCTGTACCGTTGCACTGCTCTTAGACTGATCCTTGGCTTGGAGGCAGTGACAAACATCGAAGAAAACGCTTTGATGCAGTGCAGCTCCTTGGTAAGCGCGGAGCTTGGCGATGCTCTGCGTTCTATTGGCTTTGGCGCCTTTGAGGGCTGCTCCGGGCTTTCCTTCATGCGTCTCCCCTTCGTTGGCGGAAGCCGCACTGAAAACACCTATCTTGCATATATCTTTGGCGCCTCCGCCCCGGATTTTGCAAAGGGATATTACCCCAAAAAGCTTGCGAAAATCGAGCTTTCTCCCTCCTGCACTTCACTTGGCGATTACGCCTTCTTTGCCTGCGAGGGATTGAAGGAGATCACCTTGGGGGACACTTTGGAGAGCATTGGCGTGCGTGCCTTTTACGGCTGTATTTCCTTGTGGAGCGTTGCCTTGCCCGATTCCTTGACAACCCTTCGGGAGAGCGCCTTCTTTGGATGCGATTCACTGCTTTTGGTTGATTTTGGAACGGGATTGCAGGAGATGGGCATCAATGCGTTTTACCAATGCGATTCTCTCACCACTGTTGTTTTGCCAAAGAGCCTGAAAGCACTTCCCGCATCTGCTTTTGCAGGATGCATCTCCCTTACAAACGTCGATCTTGGCGGCGTTTTGGAGGTGGGAGCACAGGCGTTCCGCCATTGCGATGCCATCACGTCCGTAAGGGCAAAGGAGGGCGTTTGCTTTGGAGCGGGCAATGAGTCCCTCATGAATGTGTTGCAAAACGAGGGGAAATAAAAGAGAATTTAACGAAGGTTGGTTGTTTAGGTGAAGTTGCTCGCAAGGCTCGCAGTGAAGTTTTGCGCAAATCGCAAAGTGAAGTTGCGGCTTTGCCGCAGTGAAGTAAAGTTTGCCCATCACTTCGTCGCAGACGAAACTTCACTCACAAAGTGAACTTCACTATCGCAGATAACTTCACT
>JAFTMU010000012.1 GCA_017452215.1 Clostridia bacterium | reverse complement strand
TTTTCAATCGGATCTCCGTCCTACCCTCTCGGAAGACAAATTCAAAATGAATGCTTTGACCGTTTTCGGTTACCTCAAAGGCATCGCAATCGGTATATCCGTTCCATTCTACGATGTAATCTCTCGTTTCGGGAATGAGTGAGAGATCTCCTTGGGGCGCAGAGATCGTAAAGAGCGGCTTTGCGAAATGCTGCAGAGAAAATTTGGTAGTAACGTAAGAACCGTTCCGATACTCCATCGAGATTCCATCGTCCTCGTACAGTTCAAACGCCCCGTTCGCACCTGCAAATACACGCAGCCGTAGGGTTTTGGGATTGGAAACGTCGTTGGAAATGTCCTCGGACAGCGGCACAATTCCTCCCGCTCTTACCAGCACCGGAAGCTCAGAAAGATTGCGGAACAATTTTCCCGTCCGATTGCCACGGTATTTGCGCCCGTTGAAAAAATCGAACCACGTTCCCTCAGGAATATACGCCTCCACACTTCCCATCCTTGTAACAGGATCGGAATGCGCCGTAATGGGGAGAACCAGAATATCCTTACCAAAATAGTATTCGTTACGGAATTTTGTGTTATAAGCACACTCGATTTCCGGATGGTGATAGTACAAGGGGGTGATCAGCGGGATTCCCTCAGTATGGGTTTTATGATTCATCGTATAGAGATACGGAATCAGCCCGTGACGAAGTCTGAGATATTTTTTCGCTACCTGTTGGCTGACCTCGTCAAAATTCCAAGGCTCTTTGCTGATCAAGGGCGCTAATCCCGAATGCATGCGGCAGATGGGAGAAAAAGCCCCCAGCTGAATCCAACGTGCGTAAAGCTCATCATCCCTGATACCGTCATTAAAGCCTCCAATATCATTGCTCCACCAGGTATAGCCCACGTTGGAGGCGGTAGCGTTAAAATACGGTTGGAATTGAAAGCTTTCCCATGTAATACGAACGTCGCCCGAAAAACCAATGGGGTAACGGTGAGAACCGATCCCCGCATTACGGGACATAATCAATGGGCGTTGGTTTCTCTTTTTCAAATCCTCGACATGGTAGTGATTGATCAGCCATAACGGATCAAAGCCCCTGTCAATGTTGAATCTTCCCTGCTGCCAATCGATCCACCAGAAGTTTACCCCCTTCTTTTCCAACGGATGGAGAATGATCTTGAAATAGTTTTCGATAAATTTGGGATCCCCAAAATCAAAGGGAATGGGACTTCCGTCTGTAACCCCCATCGCCTTTGCCATTTCGGCATATCGATCCTCTTGCGGACAAATTCCGTCACGTGGGTGAAGATTCAAGGTTACCTGTAGATTCCTTTTGTGCAGTTGAAGAAGAAAGTCCTCCGGATCCGGAATCAAATCCTTCTCCCAAGAGTATCCCGTCCACCCCTTATGGAGATGGTTCTCCGTGTATTTGTGCCAATTCATGTCGATGACCGCCACGGAAAAGGGGTAGCCCTCACGTTCGAACCGATCCATTAAGTCCAGATATTCCTGCTGCCTGTAATGATAAAATCTGGACCACATATTGCCCAAAGCATAGCGAGGCAACAGCGGAGCGTGACCTGAAAGAGCAAACAGGGCTTTTACCGCTTCAAAGTAACGGTTTCGATAGGCAAACAAATAAATATCCACCTGCTCACGGTCTCTGAATCCGTACCACCCGTTACCGTCAAACAGCATAGAAGCGCTATCATCCAGCACAGCAAAGCCGTCACGGCTGAGAACACCGTCCTCAAGCTCCTTTCCGCAATCGGTAAAATCCAAGGTACATACGGTACCCTTGAGATTTTGACCGTTATCCTCACCATATCTCCACATCGGATTTGGGGAGGCGCTTGCGGGGTTATACACGTACTCTGCAAACAGTGTGGACGGGGAAAACGGACGGTCTTTATAATAAGTAAGACGAATCGTTGGCGTTGTGATGGTCAAACGCTGCTCTGTCTCCAAAACCGAAAATTCGACCGTTGGGAAATCACGGTTGAGCGCAAGCTGTGTTGCACGATCCTCAAAAATCCCTTCTTGGTCATACTCCATTCGAATCAAAGCATCGGTAAGCACGGTAAACCGATAGTTCTTTCCCTTGACAACAGAGCTCGATTTTGCCAGAGGCTCGTACCATTGGCGCAGCTTCATATCATTACCAATCTCCATGGAATCCCCCTTTTTAATGCGTTAAAAAAGTGACAAACTCATCTTCTTTATTATATCAAAAAGAGAAGAGCTTGTCAACAGTTTATTCATTTATGAATTTTTTTCTTTCGCCTAAGAAAGTTCTTCTTTAAGAGCCGCCAGGATCTTTTTTTCCTCTCTGGAGACCTTGACCTGGGTGACGCCCAGAAGCTGGGCGGTCTCGCTTTGGGTCATGCCACGGTAATAGCGCATCAGGACGATCTTACGCCAAAGGGGCGGAAGCTTTCCAATACACTGTGCCAATGCCACCCGATCGCAGATCCGCTCGCTTTCGTGCTCGCTTTCCTCATCTGCGATCACGCCCTCGTAGGTGACACTATCCTCACCGTAAACAAAATCCGAAAGAGAGGATACGGGAGAGATGGCATCCAAAGAGATCGCCGCCTCCTCCGGGCTGATCCCACAGCGCTGGGCAAGCTCGGCAATTCCCGCTTCCCTGCCCTCCTCGGACAAGATACGGTTCTTCTCATGCAATAGGGACACCCCTTGCCGCTTGTAAATGCGGCTGACCTTTACGGGACCGTCGTCACGCAGATGCCTGCGGATCTCACCGACGATCAAGGGAACGGCGTATGTGGAAAAGGCAGTGCCACGCTCCAAGGAAAAGGATCGGATCGCCTTGATCATACCGATGGTTCCGATCTGCACCAGATCCTCATATTCCGTTCCCCGATCCAAAAAACGCCGTGCTACCGTGCGGACCAAGCCGAGATTTTCCTCGACCAGCTCCGCCTCTGCCGCCTCGTCTCCCGCCTGTATCCGTTCCAAAAGGAGTGTGTTGCGTTCGTATATGGTTGTTTGATCCATTCCTCCACCTCACTCATGAATAGTGAGCAAGCTCACTTATGTAAGCGTTTCAGCAAGGTGATGGTGGTGCCTCTGCCGGGGCGGCTACTGACACGTAATTCATCGCAAAAGTTCTCCATAACGGTAAAGCCCATTCCACTCCGCTCGCCCTCGGCGTCGGTGGTAAAGAGAGGCTCCCGTGCCTGCTTGACGTTCTCGATCCCGCAGCCCTTATCCTTGATCTCGATCTGGATCAGGCGCCCCTCGCAAAGCTTAACGGTGATCAGGATCTCTCCCATTTCCTCCCGATAAGCGTGCACGATGCAATTGGTGACCGCCTCGGAGACAGCGCACTTGATGTCGGCAAGCTCGATGGGGGTGGGATTGAGTTGAGCACAAAATGCTGCTACTGCCGCCCGTGCCATGCCCTCGTTGACAGAAAGCGAGGGCAAGACAAGACGCATCTCGTTTTCTACCTCGGCGCTGAAATCCACTCTGTTGTTCTTCATTTTTTAGTTTCCTTTCCCTTTTGTTTTCAAAATTGTGATCATACGTTCCATTCCCGCCAGCTTGATCATCTTCATAACGGCGGGGCTTGGATCAAGGACGGCAAGGGTCGCTCCGTATTTTTTCAGCAGAGCAAAGCGCCCCATAATAAGTCCCAACCCAGAGCTATCCATAAAATCCACCTGTGAGAGCTCCATGAGCACCTTTTGCGGACGTTCACTGAGAATGCGCTCGTCAATCTCGGTTCGCACCTTGACGGCGCTGTGGTGGTCTATTTCGCCGCTGACGTGTATCACAAGGCTCTCTGCCCGTGCTTCGTACGTGATCTGTTCGCCTTTTTTGATCATTTTCTTTTCTCCTTTTTCCGAGCTTATCCTTTTTTTCTCCATTGTAGCACAGAGGCGGAGAAAATTTTGTCGGAGTGTGTAGGCAAAATAAAAAAAGCGAACGCTGGTGGGGTACAATAATACCAACCACAAATAAAAAAAGGAGCACAGGCAAGTTTGCTTGTACTCCTTTGCGCACACCTTGCCCTACAAGGTATAGTGTATTATACTTTTGCTTTTTCGGGCGGTATCGAGTAAAGTTTTTACTCTCGCAAAAGTGAAGTTGCTTGGCAGTGAAGTTTGTCGCTTTGCAATGCAAAGCATCAAGTGAAGTTAAGTTTGCCCACTTTGCCGAAGGCAAAACTTCACTATCCGAAGGATAACTTCACTTATGAAGTAAACTTCACTTGCCTGCAAGGGCAAACTTAGTTGGGCGACCTGCTTTATCGCAGGTCGCCCAACAGACGTCCGCTCTTTGGAGAATAAAAAAATATACGTCGCAGGAGCGTACCACTGCGCCGTTTATTCTGTCAGAAGAATCAGTATGCGTATACGCTGACCTTTTTCTGAGAATTTGTATTATGCTCGAACTTTACCTTACAATCGATCAAAGCGTAAAGAGTGTA
>JAFTMU010000164.1 GCA_017452215.1 Clostridia bacterium | reverse complement strand
CATGGCGGCAGATCATTGAGGAGATCTTAGTGCGGTATCCCAACGCTGAGATCGTTCTGATCACCACCTGGCGGTTTGACGAGACCAGAGACAGTGACGGTGCCAACCGCACGGACTTTTCACAAGGAGCGCTCAAGCGCATTTACGCCGAGTACTATGCGGACAACGAGCGTATTTCCCTGATCGATGCGGGTGACCCGTTGGTTTCGAGAGTCTACATGGAGAACGACACCTTCCGCAAGAGCTTTTGCGAGAGCGCAGGAGACACCCACCATCTTAACGAAAAGGGAATGCAGATGATGGCGAAGGCAATGCTGCCGCTGCTCTGCGAGATCCTGGGCGGGGAAGAATAAGAAGAAAAAATAAAGAAAGGCTTCGGATGTGTCCGAAGCCTTTTCGGTAGTTAGAGTTGAACGGTTTGGTCGCCGTCCTTGATGATGTAATTTTGCTTGACCGTGCCGATCTCGTCCATCCAGCGGCGGGTCTGTACGGTGAAGAAAATATCCGTGTCAAAACCGTCCCCTCGGTCGTTGTTCCAAAGCCACTCGGGGGTGCACCAAAAGCAGGCGGTAGGGCGGACTTTTTCGTACAGATTCTTCTCGGCGCCATCCTGCCCGTGATGTGCCATCTGGCAGTAATCGCTCTCCAAGGCATCTCCATAGTGCTCCACCAGGCGGTTGCCTGCTTCGATTCCCGCATCTCCCAAAAAGAGCACGGTTTTGCCACCCAGGGTCATGCGGATCACGGTGGAGGAATTGTTGACGATGTCCTCGGTCACCGAGGTGTCCACGGTTTGCAGAATGGCGAAGTCGGCTGCTCCTATCTTGTACACGTCTCCAGCCGAGACCGTAACGGCAATGTGGGCAAACCTCGGCAGGAGTCGGCAAAAGCGTTGGATGGTGGGGAGAGAGTCCGATTCGTACCGTTCGATATATTGAGCGGAGGGGAAGCAGTAGTACACGCCGCCGCAGGAAAACTTGTCGGAGTGATTTTCGTAGAGCTCGGCAAAGGCGAAGATGTGATCGCTGTGGGCATGGGTGAGAAACCAAGCGTCCACGTGGGGTTTTTCCTTGCCCGTGATGCGTTTGAGCTCCCCTAAAAGCTTTTCGGCGTCCTCGGAATAGCCGCCGTCGATCACGATGACCTTTCCGTCCTCGGTGGTGACGATAAAGCTCATCATTTGCCAAAAGCCCTCGTGGGAGAGCATGCGAATCTCGTTATTCATTGCAAAGTCCTCCTTGCATTTATTATATTGATGATATCATACAAACGAAATAAATGCAAGAGAAATTTAAAAAATCAAAGCAGATTTTCAATCGAAAATTGCTCCAAACGGCGCATATCCGAAATGGCGTCCTCAAGAAGCGTCAGGGCGGTTTGGTAACCGTAAAGATCGCCGCATTCTGCCGCAGAGAGCAGCAACTTTGCCTGCTCGGTGACACGGTCTGCCAGGGTGTATCCCACCGACAGGGTGACGGTGTGGGCATGGGATTCCCAAAATTGCAAAAGCTCCTCTGCCTTGGGAACGCAGTCCTTTTGCAAGGAGCGGGGCAATTGCCCCAGCAAGGCGCTTGCGGTGTCGGCGGTGATATTGATATAAAAGAAATTGCCCACGACAGCGCCAAGCATCAGCACCAGGAGCAGAACGGTGGCAATCAGGGATTTCATAGTTCCTCCTTAGGTTTTATAGAGCCAATACAGCTTTCCTTTTTGGTTTGCCGTGGCAAAAAAGAGCCTTTTTTTATCGATCCCTCTCCTTGCAAATTGCGATTCCAGCCATTTGCGATCCTTGTTGATCAATCCAAGCCCCTTGTCGCTAAAGCATCCGCCTGAATAGACGATGTGCATCAGAGGCTCGGACTTGGGTTGAAGTCCCAGTTCCTCTGCGTTGGGTTGGGCATATCTCGCCTTGGGCAGAACGGTCAGCTTCCCGTTCTTTTCCAGGATCGCATAGGCGACCTGGGAGATATCGGTCAATTGCTGCTGTCGGATCTCGGCGATCAGCTCGTCAACCGACACCCGTGTTTCCATCAGCGCCCGTTGATCGAGAACGCCGTTATTGATCAGAACCGTGGGAGAGGCGGAGAGCAGGGATTTCAGCTTGGGAACACGCACTAATATATAGGAGGAAAAGACCTCCAAGGAAAGCAGGACGATCATGGGGAGCAGGGCATAGGAGATGGGAATGTCTTGATTGGTCACGGGCAGAGCGGCGATCTCGGACAGGAGAAAGGTGGTGACAAGGTCTGTGACCTCCAATTCTCCGATCTGCCGCTTGCCCATGAGGCGCACGGTGGCAATTAGAAAAATGTAGATCAGCAATGTGCGAATCAAAATCGTGGTCATAGGGCGCCTCCGTTTTTCAACAGTATTGGTGATTTTTCGGTTTTTTATGCAATAAAATCATTTTGGGCAATATGTAGAAAATTTTTTCATTTTTTTTGTGAAAAAGTACTTGACAAACTGTTTGGAAAGTGGTATAATGATCAAGCTGTCCGCCAAGGACCGCTCGAGCAACGGAATCAACACGCAAGAAAAAAATAAAATTTTTTTGAAAAAAGTGTTGACAAATCCAAAAGCTTGTGATATAATATCAAAAGTCGCCGCAAAAGCGGAGGCGGGGAATGATCTTTGAAAATTGAACAACAAGAGAGAAGTACAAAGCTATTAAAAAGTATGTGTAACGGATCTCGAACAATTCAAACGAGAATACTACTCAAACAAAAGTAAAATTGCTAAGAGCAAAAGCTCGATAGTAGATT
>JAFTMU010000163.1 GCA_017452215.1 Clostridia bacterium | reverse complement strand
GCTCTTTCCGGCGGGCATTCCAACAAGCGTTCCGCAAAAGTGGCAAACAAGAAGACCGCCACCAAAAAAACATGACCGATACACTTCTGAAACCGAAACAAAAAAATTGAAATAGATCCATCAACAGAAAGGAACTTCATTATGGCAACCGAACACAAGCTTCCTGAAATCATTCGTTCTTCCTTGGAAAGCATCCGCTCGATGGTAGATGCCAACACCGTGATTGGGGACCCCATCGTAGCCTCCGGCACCACCATCATTCCCGTCTCCAAGATCTCGGTCGGCGTGGCAACGGGCGGTGTGGACTACAACCCCAAGAAAGAGGATCAGCCCCGTCCCCAAAATTTTGGCGGCGGAGGCGGAACCGGTGTAACGCTGGCACCTCTCGGCTTTTTGATCGTGGATAAAGACGGCGACGTGGAATTTTTGAACGTGGTCAACAAGGGACAGCCCGATCCGGTGGATCAGATTGCCGACTTGGTCGAGCGTGCCCCCGATATCATCGCACGAATCCGCGATCTGTTCGTCAAGGACGAAGCAAGCATCTGATCTCTCATGTTTGAGCGGAGTGCTTCATATAAATAGGAGGAAACCATATCCAACGAGGTGCCTCTATGAAGCGTATTTCCGCCTTGCTTCTTCTCTTTTGTATTACAGTCGCCGCAATGGGGCGCAGCTTTGCTGCGCCTACCCTTGCGGCCAATCTGCACGCAGAAGCCTTTTCTCAATCTCTTTCGGCCCAAAGTGCCGTGCTCATGGAAGCGGACAGTCGCACCGTGCTCCACGAGCAAACAGCCCACAGTCCCATGGGAATGGCCAGCACGACAAAGATCATGACCGCCTTGGTGACAGCAGAACGGTTGGAGGCGGATACCGTCGTGACCGTTCCGCCGCAAGCGGTAGGCATTGAGGGATCCTCCGTCTATTTGGTCGAGGGAGAACCATTGACCGTCAAAGAGTTGCTGTACGCTCTGATTTTGGCATCGGCCAACGATGCGGCTGTGGCGTTGGCGATTGCCGTTGCCGGAAGCGAAGAGGCTTTTTGTGCACTCATGAACGAAAAAGCGGCCTCTCTCGGCTTGATCGACACTCATTTTGAAAATCCACACGGCCTTGCCGACGACGAACATTACACCACAGCCTACGAATTGGCACTGCTGTCCGCCGCTGTGTTGGAGCACCCCCTGTTACGGGAGATTGCCGCAACCAAACGCACCGCCATCCCCTTTGACGGAACACCCAACGGGCGGTATTTAGTCAACCACAACAAAATGCTGACGCAATATGAGGGAGCCATCGGTCTGAAAACAGGCTTTACCAAAAAAACCGGTCGCTGCTTGGTCAGTGCCGCCTGCCGAGACGGCATGACGCTCATTGCCGTTACCTTGAATGCCCCTGACGATTGGCGCGACCATAAAGCTCTGTTGGATTACGGCTTTGATACCTACAAACGATTGACACTGTTTGAGACAGGCGGCTTTTCCTACGCCCTGCCTTTGGTGGGAGGTGTTTCCAAAACCGTCATTCTGACCAATCAAGCCCCCCTCTCTCTGTTGTTACCCAAGGATCATCCCACACCAACGTTGAAAGTAGAGCTGGTGCATCGCTTTGCGTTTGCCCCCGTTCTGCAAGAAGACGTACTGGGAACGCTGGTTCTGCATTGCGGTGAGCAAAGTACATCCTCTCCTCTGGCTGTAGCGGAAACGGCGTTGCGCAAGCAGGAGAAAAGGAACCGATTGATGGTTTGTTTGGAAGCGATACGAGACCGCATTGCGGCATTTTTCCAAAGCTTTGCAGGAAAGGAATAGTCATGGATTCCATCAAGCTACAAAAATATTTTTCCGATTGCGGCATCATGTCCCGACGTGCCGCCGAGACGGTCATCGCCAATCGGGAGGTCACCGTGAACGGACAGATTGCTTCCTTGGGAGACCGTATCGTTCCCAACCGTGACACCGTCGTGTACAAGGGGCAAGAGATCCATCCCAAAGCAGGAGCGCATACCTATCTGTTGCTTCACAAACCGCGAGGCTACGTCACCACCGTTTCCGATGAAAAAGGGCGGCCTACGGCGCTCTCTCTTCTAAAGGGTGTCTCGGAACGAGTCTATCCCGTAGGCAGACTGGATATGGACTCGGAGGGGCTTTTGCTCTTGACTGATGACGGAGAGCTGACCTATGCTCTGACCCATCCCCGACACAGCATTCCCAAACGATATCACGTCACCATCAGCGGGGCGCTGACCCCATCGGTCCTGCAACGCCTGTCCTCCTCGATGGTATTGGACGGCTATCGGATCCTACCGGTAGAAGTAACGGTTCTCTCTTCCTCCGACCAAACCAAGGAAGCGGTGTTGGAGATGATCCTGTATGAGGGACGAAACCGCCAGATCCGAAAAATGTGCGGGGCGGTGGGATTGTCGGTCAACCGGCTTTGCCGTGTGGCCATTGGTAATATTGAGCTGGGCGATCTGCCCCGGGGAGACTTCCGTCCCTTGACCGAAGAAGAAATTCAGCAACTAAAGCAAGCGGAGCAAGCCGTTCCGCCCAAGAAATGAAAGGACAACGACTATGTTAAAAATACTTCCCATTCAATCCAAAACCGAGCAGGAAGAGCTTTGCCGCCTCTGCGGCATTTCTTACAAGCCCGATCTGTTGGCATACCGTGCAGAGGTGGACGGCGAATTTCGAGGAATGTCCCAGTTTAAGCTCACCGCAGAGGGGGGCGAGGTACACGATATTGCTCCCGTGGTGG
>JAFTMU010000162.1 GCA_017452215.1 Clostridia bacterium | reverse complement strand
GGTATCCTCGCCGCCGTCGGTGGAGGATTCCTCGTCGCCTGAAGTGGTGGTTACGCCCTCATCGGGGGTGGAGGATTCGTCTCCTTCGGGAGTGGTGGATTCGCTTCCGTCGTGGGTGGGGACCTCCTCGCCTTGCGTGGTGGTCTCGCTGTTATCGTTGGGGGAGAGGTCGCAGGCGGTAAAGAGCATCAGCAAAGAGAGCAAAAGCGCAAATATTTGCAATGCCAGCTGCTTTTTGGTTTTCATGTTTCAATTCCTTTCTTGTTTTTTGAGGTTATGCTGATAATAGTTTAGCATACTTTCCCGTAAAATGGAAGAGGAAAATGAAAAAAATCGAAAAAAGGAAGGGAGCGAGTGCAAAATTCACTCGCTCCCTTTAGTTGAAAGTGGATATCAATAATTTTCAGCGTTGATCTCGAAGTAGCTTTGCGGATGTGCGCAGGTGGGGCAGACGTCGGGGGCATTGGTGCCAACGACGATGTGACCGCAGTTGCGGCACTCCCAAACCTTGACCTCGCTTCTTGCAAACACGGCAGCGGTCTCCACGTTGTGCAAAAGGGCACGGTATCTTTCCTCATGGTGCTTTTCAATGGCGGCTACCAAACGGAACTTTGCAGCCAATTCGGGGAAGCCCTCCTTGTCGGCTGTCTTTGCAAATTCGTCGTACATGTCGGTCCATTAGTAGTTTTCACCCTCTGCGGCAGCCAAAAGATTCTTTGCGGTATCGCCAAGACCGTTCAGCTCCTTGAACCAAAGCTTTGCGTGCTCTTTTTCGTTTTCTGCGGTTTTGAGGAACAGGGCAGCGATCTGCTCGTAGCCCTCTTTTTTTGCTACGGATGCAAAATAAGTATACTTGTTTCTTGCCTGGGACTCGCCTGCAAAGGCAGCCTCCAGGTTCTTTTCGGTTTGTGTTCCTGCGTATTTGTTTGCCTTGGGCGCCTCGACGATCTCCTCCAGCTTTTTGCCCTTCAAGCCGCACTTGGGGCAAACGGGCTCCACGCCCTCGGCAACCTCAAATACCTCGCCGCACATTAAGCATCTGTACTTTTTCATGATTTCGTTCTCCTTTGTATTGTTAAATTTTTTATTGTTTTGTTGGATTTTCAAGGCAGGTCCTGCAAAGTCCCCAAAAGTGGACCGATTGTGACTCGATCATAAATTCCTCGCTTTTGGGAAGGGACAGCCGTTGTGTTTGGGGCAGATCAATGATTTTGGCGCAGCTGCGGCACAAAAAATGATAGTGACCGTTTGCGTTTGCATCGTACCGTGCAACGTCATCTCCCAAATGAAGGCGGGTGACCATGCCTTCCTCGGTCAAAACAGACAGGTTGCGAAAAACGGTTGCCCTGCCGATGGAGGGGCTTTCCCGACGCAACAGGTCATAGACCTCCTCGGCAGTGGGGTGATACAGGCGCATCAAAGCGTCGAGCACCAGCTGCCGTTGCTTTGTGATTCGTCTTTTCATGGCAAATTCCTTATTGGTATTTGGTATCAATAATAGTATAACAGAAAAAACCAGACTTGTCAATAGGGATTTGAAAAAATTTTACCGAATCGGGAAAATAAAAATGTACAATTTGTAAACAATGACACGGTGTGAAGAAAAAACGGTTTGGAAGCCCGAAAAAACAGGAATCTCACCCTTGACATTTTAGAAAAACATTGATATAATGGTAGATACTTACTTGGCTTTATATAATGGAATGAAAAGAATTTGAACGGAGCTTGGCAGATGGGCAAGGGATTTCTCAGATTAAAAAAGAAAATTTATTTGAATATTTTGATCAAAAGTTTGCTTTGCGGTCTTGCCGTTGGCCTGTTGGTCCTGTCAACGCTTTTGTATCTGGACAGGCAGATGATCCGTGAGATCGAGCTTTTTGTCAGCATTTTGTGCTCTGTGGGCGTGATGTTTTTGGTCACGGGGTTGTTGTTTTTGATCCTGCGTCCCTCAAAGCGCAGACTTGCAAGGCGTCTGGACCGAAAATTGCAGTTGAAGGAGCAGGTACAGACCATGGTCGCCTTTGAAGGGGAGACCGGGGAGATGTATTCCTTGCAAAGAGAGCACACCGATTCTATCTTGGCAGAGGCGCCCTTGAAGCGTTTGAAGATGATGCGGGGCGTTTGGATCTCGGCGGTGGCAACGACGCTCTCTCTTGCCGCCCTGGTTACGGTGGTTCTGATCCCGCAAAAGCAGGCGGCAGAGCCTGTGACCCCCGAGGGACCTCCCCAAAAGGAGGAGACTCCCTTTGAGGTATCAGAGTGGCAGCTGATCCGCTTGCAGAATCTGATCAAGGAGGTCAAGGAGTCCCATATGACCGATGGTGCAAAGACATCGGTGGTGCTCTCCTTGGAGAACCTGCTTACCGAATTGCCCGGGGTCAAAACGGCTTCGGCAATGAAGAATGCGGTGGTGGACGTGATCAAAGAGGTGCGTGCGGTGGTCAAGGAGACCAACACCTACCGAGCCGTCAGCGATACGCTCAAGAGGGGAGAACGCTCTCCGATCATAAAATTGGGCGATACGCTCTC
>JAFTMU010000161.1 GCA_017452215.1 Clostridia bacterium | reverse complement strand
TACGGGAATGTTTTGAAGATTCGGCTCGGTGGAGGAAAGTCTCCCCGTTGCCGTGCCCGTCTGCTTGAAGTGGGTATGCACCCGTCCGTTTTCATCTGCTACCTTCAAAAGCCCGTCCACGTAGGTGCTTTTTAGCTTGGTCAGCTGACGGTAATCCAGAATATCCTCCACGATCTCGTGATACGGACGAAGCTTTTCCAAAATTTCTGCATTGGTGGAATATCCCGTCTTGGTCTTTTTGGCGTGGGGAAGCCTCAGACGGTCAAACAGGATCTCCCCCAGCTGCTTTGGAGAGTTGATATTAAAGCGCTCTCCTGCGTGGAAATAAATGCGCTCCTCCAGCTCCTTGGAGGCGGTGGTAAGCTGCTCACCGTAGGCGGCGATCCCCTCACGGTCGATCCGAAAGCCCGCCGTTTCCATGTCGGCAAGCACACGGGCAAGAGGCATCTCCAATTCGGTCAACAATGCCTTCTGTCCACTTTCCTCCACCTTGGCATCGATCAGGGGATATAGACGAAGAAAATAAAGGATGCGCAAGGCGTTGGGATCGAACAACTCCCCGAGATAATCGGAAACCAGCATAGAAAGCTCAAATCCGCTCTTGGAGGAATTGGCAAGATAAGCGCCAAGCATCAGGTCGTAAAGCGAGAGCTCCTCTAAAAATGCAAGGGCGGGGAGCTTATAAAGCGCCTTGCAATCATAACAAACCACACGCTTGCCCTTCAAAAGCGGCAAAAGCCCCTCCGTGATAGAGGTCTTGAAGATCCGCTTGCCGTCATAGAGCAATACCTCACTTCCGTCAACCACATCCAAGGCTACGGTGTCAACAGAGGCAAGGGCGTCCTCTGACAGGTCGCAGATCTGCACCGCAGCCTCTGCCACTTCCTCCTCTTTTTTGCTATCCAAGGAAAACCGCTTGATAAAGGCAGAGAACTCCAAGCGCAGAAACAGCGTACGCAAATCCTGTGCCATGACGCCGTTGGTTTCCAGCTCCTGCAATCCCATCTCCAAGGGAACCGTACGGCAAATGGTCGCAAGGGTCTTGGAAAGATAAGCGCTTTCCTTTCCCCCCTCCAACTTTGCACGCAGAGCGGGGGGATGCTTTGCGGTGGGAAGCGCCTCATAGACGCCATCAAGACTGCCATATTCCGAGATGAGCTTGAGGGCGGTCTTCTCTCCGATCCCCGCAACGCCGGGGATGTTGTCCGAGGAATCCCCCATCAACGCCTTCACGTCTACGAAGGAGGAAACCGGAACACCGTATTTTTCAAAGAATTTTTGCTCGTCCATATCCACCGTTTCGGTGTTGGTCGCCAAAAGCACGTGCACGTCGGGAGAAATGAGCTGTAAGGCGTCACGGTCTCCCGTCAACAGATACGCTTCCACGTCTGCCTCGTCGCACATTCTTCCAAGAGTGCCCAGGATATCGTCTGCCTCGTAGCCGGATAGCTCCAATACGTGATACCCCATTGCCGTGAGCAGCTCCTTTGCCACGGGAAATTGCTGTGCCAGCTCCTCGGGCATGGCTCTCCGTCCCGCCTTGTACGCATCGTACATTTTGTGGCGGAAGGTGGGAGCTTTGAGGTCAAAGGCAACGGCGCAGTAATCGGGCTTGACGGCATCCCTCTGCCGTGAGATCATATTGACCATGCCGTAGAGCGCATTGGTGGGAAAGCCGTCCTTGGTGGTCAAGGGACGCACCCCGTAAAACGCACGGTTGAGAATGCTGTTTCCGTCGATGGCAAGTAATCTTTTTTTCATAAAAATCCGTAAACCGCCGATGCCTCGGCAGCCTTCCTTTTTTCGAGCATTTGATAAATTTATTGTATCATATTTGCACAGATTTGTCAATGATCCAAGGGGGCAAAAAGAGCGTTATCGTAGTTTCTTCTTCTTTTTTAAAATAACCGATTGACAGAAAAGGGGTTTTGTGCTATACTTATATTCGTATGCAATCTTGAAGTATTTATTTGCCGAAAGGAACTTTCGATATGAAATGGACATCTCTTAACGACCTGCGGGAAAAGTACCTTGCCTTCTTTGAATCCAAGGGACATTTGCGTCTTCCCTCTTATCCCCTGGTCCCCATCAACGACAAATCTCTCCTCCTGATCAACTCGGGTATGGCACCCATGAAAAAGTTTTTCACGGGTGAGGAGGAGCCCCCCCGCAACCGTGTCACCACCTGTCAGAAGTGCATCCGTACCCCTGACCTTGAGCGTGTGGGACACACCGCCCGTCACGGCACCTTTTTTGAGATGCTGGGCAATTTCTCCTTTGGAGATTATTTCAAAAACGAAGCCATCGCATGGGC
>JAFTMU010000160.1 GCA_017452215.1 Clostridia bacterium | reverse complement strand
GACCGTGTTGCAAAGTATACCTCGTGTGTCGCTGCAACCTTGGCGCTGACGCTGGCAATTGTGTTTATCGTATTGATCGGTTCTTATTTGGATAAGTTTAATTACGATAAGTTTTACGCCATTGGAATTTCGGCAGGAATTATCGTTATGAGTGTTTTTGCCATCGGTAGTATTCTCCTTCCTTCCCGTATCAAAGATGCTTTGCCAACGGAGAAGACCTTGGACGAAGAATGTGTAAACGATTGATTTAAGCCCAAAGAATGAAAAAAGACTTGCCCCTCGCCAAGGGCAAGCCGAAATCCTAAACGGGAGAGCAAATGCGGTTGCATTTGCTCTCCCGTTCATTTATTTTTGAGTTTTTTGATTTTCTGATTTCTCTTGCTTCTGCTCTCCCGAGGGGGAAACCGCAGCGTATCGCTTGGAGGCGTATTTGCTGTAATCGGTAGGGGACATTCCCGTTTTTTCACGGAACACCTTGGAAAAATAATTGACCGACGAAAAGCCCAATGCCTCGGAAATCTCGGTAAAGGTGCCTGCCGAGGTGCGGATCATTTTTTTTGCCTCGGAAATCTTAATATCAGTGAAATAATTGATCAAGCTGCACCCTGCTTCCTTGCGGAATTTTTTCATCAGCGCCGTTTGGCTGATGCCGAAATGTCCGCAGACGTCGTTGATGGTCAATCGGTTGCTCACATGCTCCTTCAAATAGAGCTTGACATTGTCCACAAATTGGGTGCGGTCAATAAAGCGGTTGACCTTTTGATTTTCCTCGGTAAAGAGTACGATCCCGTTAAAGCGGCAAAAGAGCATTGCCAAAAAGCGTTCGAGAGAGGAACGAACAAAGCTGAAAATCACCTCGGGAGTAGTAGCTTTAATGCGCATTCCCATTAGAGCCTCCGCTTCCTTGATCGGTTCGCACACACGGACGCAGGTTCTGATCACCTCCAAAAGGGCGGCACTTTCGTCCTCCGTTACCGCAAAGGGGCGGTCACCGAAAATGCCCATTGCCTCCGAGTCACACCGAAAGCTGATGAGCCCGTAGCGGATTCTTTCGGTGGTCCACTTCACAGAGGAGGTGTGATTGGGGCGGCGGTGGAACACCGTCCCGGGCCCAAATTCGTAGCGATCGTTGTTCTCGGTGACGTAAACGCCGCTCCCCTCCAAGATCAGGAACATTTGCGAAAACTCATATCTTTCCCAATACGGCTCCATCTTTGGATTGATGGAAAAATAGTGCGCAGAGATGATCGCCGAGACGTCAAAGGTCTTTTGCAGATCCAGCATATTATAATTGTAGGTATTTGCTTTTTCAAGGTCGCTCAACGGGTTTCACTCCTTTTTGTTTGTAGAATCCTGCGCAAATGTGTTATTTTACTAAAAAAATAAAGGATTTCACCTTTTCTTTTTTTTGTTTTTGGTGTAGTATTATTATAGACAAAAAAGAAAAATTTGTCAAGTACCAAATTTATCTTATTTGAAAAAGGAGAAAAAGACATGGAAAAGAAGCTTTCCGTTGGTGTAATTGGTCTTTGGATGGGTAGACACCATCTTAAGGGCTTGGTTGACAAAAACATCGAGGTTGCCGCAATTTGCGATATCAATCCCGAAACGCTGAAAAAAGAGGGAGATCTCAATAACATTCAGGAGGAGAAGAGATTTACCGATTGGCACGATCTTCTCAAGATCAAGGAGATGAACGCTGTTCTGATCATCACTCCCGACCAGACCCACCGTGAAATGTCCGAGGCGTTCCTGGCAGCAGGCAAGCACGTAATGTGCGAAAAGCCTTTGGCTTTGAGCAGAGAGGACCTGGACGCTATCATCGCTGCCGCAAACAAGGCAGACACCAAGTTCATGGTAGGTCAGATCTGCCGCTTTACTCCTGCGTTCCGCAAGGCAAAGGAGATCATCGATGCGGGAACCATCGGTGACGTTTATTTCGTAGAGTCCGAGTATGCGCACGACTACGCAAAGATCATGCACGGCTGGCGTCGTGACCCTCTTCGTCACGGTGTTGTTGGCGGCGGATGCCACGCAGTTGACCTTCTCCGTTGGTTGGTAGGCGACCCCGAGGAAGTATTCGCATACGGCTCTCACAAGCTCCTTCCTATGGTTGATTACGATGACGCTACCATTTCCGTTCTCAAATTCCCCAACGGTGTCATTGGTAAGGTATTCGTATCCACCGGCTGCAAGCGTCCCTACACCATGCGTACCCTTATCTACGGTACCAAGGGAACCATCATCTGCGACAATACATCCGACCACATGGAGCTCTACACCTTGATCGAGGGCGACATCTCCGTCAACGAGACTCCCGAAATCATTCCCGTAGACATCAACAACCACAACGTAGTACACGAGTTCGAGGTATTTGCAGGTCATATCCTCAACGATACTCCCGTTGCAATGAGCGCACTTGAGGGTGCAAAGACCGTTGCAACCTGCCATGCAATCGTTGAGTCCGCAAAGACCGGCAAGCCCGTCAAGCCCAACTACAACTTCGGTTGATTTTAACAATAAAAAAACGAGGATTCAAACGAATCCTCGTTTTTTTGTTGCTTACTCCTCCTTCTGTCCGCTCACGCCTGCACGGCGCTTGGAGGAGAATTTGCTGTATTCGGTGGGCGTCATGCCCGTTTTTGCTTTAAAGAGCTTGGAAAAATAATTCAGTGAGGAAAAGCCCAAGCGCTCGGCGATCTCGCTAAAACGCAGGGAGGTTTTGGCAATCAGGTGCTTCGCCTCTTGAATTTTCAGGTCGCTGAAATATTCCATCAGTCCCATTCCCGTTTCCTTCTTGAATTTTTTCATCAGGGAGTTGGGACTGATCCAAAAATGCTCGCATACGTCGGCAATGGTCAGCTGCATACCGATGTGCTCCTTGAGGTATGCCTCTACGTCGGACATTTGCTTGGAGTCTCCAATGTATTGATTTACCTTTTGCGCCTCATCCTGCAAAATGTTGATTCCGTTGAGCCGACAGTAAACCATGGACAAGAAACGCTCCAAGGAGGAGAAGATAAAGCCCAAGATCACCTCGGAGGTGTCCTTTTTTAAAACGTAGCGCTCCACACCGTCCTTACCCTTGACGGGCACGCAGATGCGGGCAGTGGTTTTCATCACGTCCAGGAGCGTGGAGCTTTCTTCCTCGTAAAGAGAAAGGGGAGCGCCCTCAAAGGCTTTCATCGCAGGCGAATCGCAAACAAAATTGATAATCGCAAAGCTTGCCGACTCCGAGGTCCATCCATAGGTGGATTCCTTGAAGGCGGGACGGTAGAGCATCATGCCGGGATAGAGCGGGAAGGTGCCAAGGTCACTTTTGATAAAGCCCGTGCCCGAGATGATATAAAAGATTTGAGAGACGGTGTATTTTTCCGGACGGTGGTCGAAATGAGGCTTTGAGGAAAAATAGTATGCGCTGTTCAGCTCCGATACGTCAAATGCCTTTGCATTTTTTGTAGATTCTCCCAGCGAGGTGCATCCGAAATCCATGATCATTTCCTTTCCAAAAAGGGGAGTAAGCCCGAGGCAATCGTAAAAAAACAACGCATCAGGCAGGAATCTACCATTATTATACCTTAAACGCTTCTGTTTGTCAAGAGGAGACTACACACAATCGTAGTATTTGGTTCTTATTTTCTGCTCTTCTATTGTTCAAATATTACACTTTTTTTATACTATGCGGTATTTTGCCAAAAAAAGGCGAAATCCTGCATAGATTTTCCCAATTGTTTGTTGTATTATTAGGACAGAATGTATCTTGTTTAGATGCTTTTTATCAGACACTTTTTCAAGCGTTCCAACATCGGGGCGCCCCGATCTTTTTTTCAAGCCGTGAGGCTTGAAAAAAAGATCCTCCTGTGTGCGGAAAAGGGAAGGAAAAGCGGGGAAAACTGCGGGAGAATGCTTGTAAGATAAAGTGGACCGAACCCCCAAAATACATAACAAAGGAGAAGGTTATGAAAATGAACAAAACCAAAAGGCTCATTGCGTTTGTTCTGTCACTCGTAATGATCGTGCCTCTGATCGGAGTTCCTGTGTTTGCCGCAGACGCAGGCAGTGTTTACACCGTGTACACCAACGATTTTGAGGGCAAGACATTCAATACCGACCTGGACAGTGACGGCACCAACGATGCCTACAAAATGGTTGCAAACGAAGATTCCCTCAAAGACTTTGGCGAGGGTTACATCGTCAAGGATCCCACAGGCGCCGATGATGACGTATGGAGCATCACCACGGCTGCCACCACCGGCACTCAGGTCACGGGCATCAGACCCACCTACGTGGACTACGGAACCGTATTTTTTGAAAACGACGTGTACATCCCCTCCGGCGCTACCGGAACGACCCGTTGGAGAATGTACGGTACCGGCGCTTATGCAGATGATAGTGGCGATTATCGCTATTGGTTCACCTTCTATGACCTGAACTTGAACGGCGCAAAGATCGTCATGCCCGATGCCACCGAGGTTGCCCTGAAAAAAGACACCTGGTTCACCATTAGCTACGCTTTGGAAATGACCACGGGTGTGGCGACTCTGTACGTGGACGGCGATCAGGCTTACACTGGGACTCTGCTTTCCGGCGGTAAAGCGATGAAGAACGTTAGAATGGAGCTGTTCTACAACGCTTACGTTGACGTCAGAGGAGTAAAGAGCCTCTATGTGGATAACATCAACATTTTCGAGGGCACTGCTCCCTCCGATCACCTCAAAAAGGTTTCCATTTTCCAACAGAATTTTGACGGCAAGACCTTTGATACCGACACTGATGGTGACGGTATCAAGGACGCCTACAAGATCGTAGATAGCGAGAGCGGCTTCCGTTACGACGACGATGAGGGCTTGAACCTCTACATTGAGGGCAAGGGAACGGAAAATTACCACTATGTGGTGGGCGACCCCACCAGCAACTATGCTACCAACGGTGCATGGAGAGTTCCCATGAGTGAGGATAACTATGGCAACTGGGGACACATCCTTCCCGCCATGACGAACGCTGCATATCAGTATTCCAAGGTCGTGGTTGAGATGGATCTTTACGTTCCCACGGGCATCGTCAGCTGCTCCGCCCGTTGGAGAAGCTGGGCAGGACGCAATCCTGCGGGCACAGCAGGCGGTACGCACACGTTCATGGATCTTGATTTTGCTTCCGGAGCGATTAAGCTGGGAGGACAGTCTTACGCTATTTCCAAGGAGACGTGGCACACCGTCAGCCTTTGCATCGATTTCAAGAGCGGTGTTGTTAATATCTATGTTGACAACGTGTTGGCAATTACCCATGATGTTGGAGATGATTTGGTCATTGGTTACTTCTGGTTTGCAATGCCTGACGATTACGGCAATGCGGGATCTTATCTTTGGGTAGACAATATCGACATCTTTACGGGTCGTGAGCCGACAGGCGGCGCTCTGACAGAGGCGCCTATTGCCCCCCTTTACTCCAATACCATGGAGGGCTGGAAGTTTGATACCGATCTTAACGGCGACACTGTCAAGGACGCTCACAAGATAACCGATGCCGAAAACATTGGATATGATAAAAACCGTCCCAATTCTGTGATTGACACTTACTATACCGAAAATGGCGGAACAGCCACGGCAAACGATTACCACTATTTCGTGCAGGATCCCACGGGAGCCGCTAACGACGTTTGGCGTATTCCCATGAGCCTTGCCAACCATGACAACTGGGGACACCTGATCGTAGGACGTGATCCTTTCAACTATGCAAGCACCCAAAAGGTTCTTTTGGAAAATGACGTCTACATTTCCAAGGACGCAGTGGGAAAAGTGAATTGGCAGATCTACGCAGGTGTGTTCAAGAGCCTGTATAATCTGAATCTCGGCACTTCCACTCTGTACATCGACACGGATCACCACAGTGATGTTTCCATTGTTGGCAATATGCAATTGAAGCAAGAGCAGTGGTATAAAATTTCCTACGCATGGGATCTGGTCAGCGGTGATTGGAGTCTGTACGTGGATCACGTTTTGGTAGCCACGGGAAATATCAATCTTACCAATATTTCTGTCATCTGGCTTTGGAATGCAAGATTGCTCGAAACAACCGCCGGCTTCAAGGGCTTTCTCTACGTTGACAATGTCAATGTTTGGGCGGCAAATGACCTTTCCTCCGTTTATACCGAAAACACCACCTCCGTTGATGCAAGCAAGCCCCTTCAATACATCAACGTGACTGTTGACGGCAAAACCGTCAAGACGCTCGGAACGAAATACCTGGTTCCCACGAATGATGCAACATACAAGACAACCCCCGTTTACTTTAACGATAACGGCGAATTCAATAGCACCGTTTCCAACGTAGGAAAGGTTTCGGTTCGCTACGGCGACGGCACCGAGGATCACCCCGCAGGCTTGCGTTTTGCTACTAAGATCGATCTTGACCTGCTTGCACAATTGGAGCAAATGGTAGAGGAGGGAACCTTGAAGGCGGTCACCCTTGGCACATTGATTGCCCCCACCGATTATATTCAAAAGGTGGACGGTATCAATACCGTGCCCATTGCTGATTCTTTGGCAGCTCTTACCCCCGGTAAGACTGTGATCGATCTTCCCGTCAAAGACGGACAGTGGTATGATTTTGAAGACGAGGAAAACTATCCCGACACCTATTTTGTAGGTTCTATCGTAAACCTGAAGGTAGAGAACTACGGCCGTGCCTTCTCGGCAGCAGGATATGTCAAGGTAACCTTGTTAAGCGGCAAGTCGGTTTATATTCTTGCCGATGCGCATTCTCGGGATGTCAAAAGTACTTCTCAAACATTGCTGAAGGATTACGGTGATCAATTGACTACATGGCAAAAAAAGATACTCCAAAATTATGTGGACGGGATCTCCAACGGATCCTCTAAATTAGAAAAATTATATGGCTTGAACGTGCTTGCCGTCGGCGATAGCCTTTTTGGTGGTCATAGCCTCGGTCATGAAAACCAATGGCTGGCGATTTTGGCAAAGCAATATAGTTGGAACCTTACCAACCTCGGCTCCAACGGTTGGCTTGTTGCTAACAACGCAGAGTCGGAGCGTCCTTCTATGAGCGATAAGGTACGCAATGATCCTGCATTCGCCTTTGGCAGTGCGAGCTACTATAACTATGGTGATACCGCAAGCAAGAAGCCTGAGGACGTTGACGTGATCTTCGTTGAGGGCGGATACAATGACTACAACTGGGGAACTCCTCTCGGCACGCTCGATTCCACGGATGGTACCACCTTCTACGGTGCGTTGAATCTGATGGTCTCCGCATTGCTCGAACAGTATCCCAACGCTACCGTTGTCATGCACACCTCATGGCACCTCAGTGGCTCCAAGACCGTTGCAGGAGAGACGGTGGATCGCATGGACTATCTTGCAAAAGCAATGAAAAATATCTATAATTTCACTTATGCAGGCAACGACCGTGTGGTCCTGATCGATGCGGGCGACCCCAACCTGACAGGGGTCTACATGGCAGATGCAGCTTGGCGTGCGCAGTATGCATATGCACCCGACGATACCGCACATTTAAATCAGGCGGGAATGGAGCTGATGGCAAATAGCATGGATAACCTCCTGGTAAACGCCCTGTACGGAACCAAGCCGACCCGCATTCTTTGCGTGGGTGACAGTATTACGGCAGGCGGCTATTGGAAGAACAACTTGCAGGGATACCTCGATGAAAGCTACGATGTGTACGGACTTGGAGTCAGCGGTACTACAGGTCTTTGGACAGGTGTAGACCTTGGCTTCGATCCCTCGGGCGCTCCTTACTCCTATGTCTCCAAGCCCGAGTATGCGCTTTCCAAACGCTACAGCGCCGACATGGTGGTTATCATGCTCGGCACCAACGATACTAAGCCCGAAAATTATGAAAAGATCACCGCCGACAACGGAGCACAGTTTATTGCGGATATGACGGCAATGGTTAAATCCTACCAAGAGCTTGCAAGTGCTCCCAAGGTGTTTTTGGCGCTTCCTGCCACCATTTACCGGGATCATGCCGGCGGCTCGATGAGCAACGTCAATTTGGAAGAGCTGATCATCCCGTCCCTGGAAGCGGTTGCGGAAGCAACGGGTGCGATTCTGATCGACGTTCATGGTGCAACAGCGAATGCCGGAGAGCACTTTTCGGACGGTGTTCACCCCAGTGACGACACCGGACGTGCGCTGATTGCAGAGGCTGTTGCCAATGCGATCCTTGACGCAGCAAAGGTATAACAGAAAGGGGATTGCAAAAATGAAAAGTTATATTGAACCTACCGTAGATCTTCTTTACTTGGAGAACGAGGACGTTCTCACCGTTTCGGGCGATGATAGCGACCTCTGGGGCGACGATATTTTCGACGTCCTGAACGGTTGATCCTCATTTCAAATAGCACTTTCCCCGACAAGCGGATTTCGTAAAAAAACAGAGACGATTGCTTTGATCCGCTTGTCACCACAAAATCGAATCGGTTCCGCCCCCTTCCAAGGGGGCGGTTTTTTATGTGCAACAAAGTGCTAAAAAAATACACTTTTTGAATACTGAAAAGAGAAAAAATCTATTGATTTTCTTTCCGATTTGTTATATAATGGGGATGAATCCAAACACTTTTTGCGTACAAAAGGAAAGGAAAAATCATATGAGAGCTGCATTTTACGAATGTGATATCACCCCGCCTTTGGGGTGCAATATGCCGGGCTATTACCGCGCGAACCCTGCTATGAACGTGTTTGAACGCTTGTATGCCAAGGCAGTGGTCGTGGAGGATGAGGGCAACTATGCCGTGATCATCGCCATTGACACCTGCGAGGTCAATCCCCTGTTCACCGAGGTCATCACCAAGCGTATCAAGGAATATACGGGGATCGATCCCAAGGATGTTTGTATTCACGTGGTTCACACGCACAAGGGCGCTCCTACCGAGCACCGCCCCGAGGTAGGGCAGAACTACGACGCCGCCTATACCGACGTTTGCATGCGTCTGGCGGCAGATGCGGCGATTTTGGCTTACCAACGCCTGGATACTGCAGAAGCAAAATTCGGCGTAGGAAGCGTGGAGGGGGTTGCTTTCAACCGCAATTACATCGTCGAAGGGGGAGAGATGGTCTCCTTTGGCCCCGGCGGCAAAAAGGTGATCGGAATGCTGGCGGGTGTAGACACCCAACTGCCCGTGATGACCTTTGAACGGGACGGCAAGCCCATCGGCGCCTTGATCAGCTTTGCCTGCCACCAGGACTGCACGGGGCGTGAGGTCAACGGATATTCCGCAGACTATTCCTCCATTCTCTCCAAGGAGCTCAAAAAGATCTACGGTGAGGATTTTGTCAGCCTCTTTATGATCGGCACCTGCGGAGATATCAACGATCTGGATACCGACCCCACCCATAAGCGTTACCCCTTCCAATACCGTGATTACGGTAAGAAGATGGCAAAAGAGGCTGCCCGTGTGATGGCAGAATCCAAGCCTGTAGGCGGCGGTGTTTCGGTGGTCAAGGAGGAGATCACGTTGAAGCTTCGTCAATCGGATGCGGAATACGTGGATCAGAAGACCAGAAAATGGCTCACCGCCTATGCGGGAATGATGCGCCTGCGCAACCTGATCTATTATCACACCACCAACAAACAGACCGAGGATACCCTTTGGTTGCAGGTCATGCGTATCGGTAATACCTGCATCTACGTCTATCCCGGGGAGATCTACGTCAATTTTGGCTTGCGGATCAAGAAAAGCTCCAAATTCCAAAATAATTTCGTCATTGAGAACAGCAATTCCTTCGGCGGATACATTCCTACGCCCGAGGCGTTTGCTCCCGAGAACGATCTGTACGAGACCAGCCTTTGCGAGGGAAGCCGCCACGTTCCCGAGGCGGGAGATCAGATGACCGATCGGCTCTTGGAAATGGCAGAGAAGCTTTCATAAGACAAGGAAAGACCGAGGCATT
>JAFTMU010000159.1 GCA_017452215.1 Clostridia bacterium | reverse complement strand
AGTGATCCTCCGCACATCCTTTTTAAAATGTCGTTCATTTCTTTTTCGTCGAGTGTTACCGAGGTGAAATAGCTTCTGCCGCCGCAGGTAACGCTGGCGTAACGATCCCTGTGCAGACGGATCTCCTCGATCATGGGAGCGCCGGAGCGGACAACGGCATCGCATACGTGTAGCGGCAGGATAGCGGAGAGGGGGCTTGGCAATTCGGGGGGCGTGCGCTGTGTTCGAATAGTTTGCATTCCATGCCCTCCTTGGTTTTGTTAGTCCATCATATGCAGGCACTCAAAAAAGTAGAACATTTTTCCGTTTTGTGCATATCCTATTAGCAAACGAAAAGCAAAGGAGCACGCTTATGATGATCAGATCCACGGGAGAAAACGCATATTTTGCCGCTTCTAACAGTGTTTCGGGGTTTCTCAGCTATTACGCCGAAATATTCAATGCAGCCCGTATCAAGCACGTGTATGCGGTCAAGGGAGGACCGGGGACGGGAAAGAGTCGATTTTTGCGGGACGTTGCCGAGTATGCCGAACGGTTGGGATGGAGCGGGGAATACATCTATTGCTCCTCCGATCCCCTGTCCCTGGATGCGGTGATCCTTTCTCGGCGAGATGAAAACTGTATTGCGCTTTTAGATGCGACAGCTCCTCACGTTTACGAGCCTACCTGTCCCGGGGCAAGGGAGGACATGATCAATCTCGGTGCCTTTTGGAATGCAGGACTTCTTTCTGCGCAGATACAGGAGATCGAGCAATTAAATACCGAAAAAAGTAACGCATACCGCCGCAGCTACCGCTTTTTGGCAGGGCTCGGTCAGATGAGCCGAAACAGGGATATGCTGGTCGCTCCCTATATCCGACGGGAAAAGATCCAACGCTTTGCGGAGAAGATCCTGCAAAACGTCCCCAGAGGAAGGGAATATTTTTGCCGTCCCGCCCTTATTCATTCCATCGGGATGCGGGGAGAGGTTGGCTTTGATACTTATTTTGCCGACGCCCGCAAGCTCTACATCGTAGAGGATTGCAGAGGAGCGGCGCAATATCTGATGGCGGAGCTTGGGAATATGGCGCAGGAATTGCGACAACCGATCCGTGTCTCCCACGATCCCATAGAGCCGGAAAAGATCGACGGTCTGTTTTTCGCTTCGTTGGGGCTTGCCGTTGCGGTTTGCAGAGACGAGGAGTGCGACTATTCCCGTAAAAAGATCAACATGCGGCGCTTTGTAGATACGGCGGCGATGAAGGGTGTCCGTTCGGAGCTCAATTACACGGAGCGAATGATACGGGCGATGAAAAACGGCGCCATGGATGCCTTGGAAAAGGTCAGAGAGATCCATTTCCGCTTGGAGGAGATCTATAGCTCTGCCATGGACTTTGAAGCCAAGGAGAACTTTACAAAACGTTTTTGCGAAGAAACATTTGGCTTGCAAAAAGAATAAATATGTGGTAAAATGAGAGTATCTGTTCAGGATGCTCTTATTTTATTTCGGAAAGGAAAGGCGGTGATTTTGAATGAAGGTGGTTCTTTTTGGGCTTAACGGCTCTTTTTCTCATACCAATCTTGCCATTCGGTGTTTGCGCCCTCATCTTGAAAAAGCAGGCTTTGAAACGGTACTGATAGAGCAGACCCTCAAAGACCGTACCTCTCACGTACTCGAAAAGCTATACGCCGAGCAGGCGGACGTTTACGGCTTTTCCTGTTATATATGGAACTTAAAGCAAATGCTTTCTCTCTCCCAAAGCTTGCACGACCTCCTTCCTGCGTCACGCATCGTTCTTGGCGGTCCCGAGGTCTCGTATGCCACCGAGCGCTTT
>JAFTMU010000158.1 GCA_017452215.1 Clostridia bacterium | reverse complement strand
GGCACTCAAGACCCTTGACGTGCGAGAGGCGGAGACGTCCGTTTGCGGAACCAAGGGCGGTGCCGATATGATCGGAGGCCTGCGGATCAATGGCGTGCGGAACGGGCGGCAGTTTGTGACCGAGCCCTCTTTCGGTGCAGGCGGCGTGGCCTTTAACAACGGCACAAAGGGCGAGTCGGCCGCCGACATGGAGGAACGGCTCTGGATCGAGGCCGTTCGTGAGGATAAAGAAGTGGTCACCAAGCCCGAACAGGCCTATTGCGTGACCCGTATCCTGGAAGGAATCTACGAGTCCGCTAAAACCGGCCAACCGTTCTATGTTTGAGGTTCCATACGTGGCATAAGGGGGCGTGATTTTTGAGGGGCTTTTCTTTCAAGAAAAGCCCCTCAAAAAATCGCATCCTCATATTTTTAGTCCAACTTTACAAACGCATAGGAACGAGGCTTGGAGAAGGTGGCACGAGCCACACCGTTTTCCACGCTCACGGACACGTCGGCATTGGAGATCAGAACTTGTGCCTTTGCGGTATCCACGGGCAAAGAAATGGTTGCGGTATCACGGTCCGTGACCTCACGGAAGAGCAACAGATAGGCAGGCTTTCCGTTCTCGGACAGATAGAAGCCGCTGATGCTTCGGCCGCAGGGCCGTTCGCCAACGGGCATGACGTCGGCACGGCTGAGGACGGAACGGTGTTCTTTCCACACCTTCATGATCGGCGCCAGCTGACGACGGCGTTCCTCGGAGAGGAATTGCATCTCCATCCAGAACAAGGGATTGGAAAGCATAACGGTAGCGAACAGGTAATCCATCTCATAGAGTGCGGGGGCAAAGGGATCCTTCTCGCCGTAGGATTCCCGATTCAGATCGGGGTTCACCAACTCAAACTGGAAGCGGTTGGTGGGCAGATAACGAGACAGATTCCACAAATTCCGAAGCACCCTGTGGGGGAAGGAATTGGCGGTCTTGGTATAGCGATTTTCCACAAAGATGGTACCGTATTCCCGTCCGCACAGATAATTGAGTCTGGAATAGCGAGTGACGTCCATCTGCACCGACACATCGGGGCCGAAGGAATAGATCTCGGCTAACAGTTCCAGCATTTTATCGGTCTCTTCTTTGCTCTCGGCCTGATACATATCCAGCTTGAAGAAGCGTGCGCCCTCTTCTTCGTAGGCTTTTCGCAGGGCGGCCTTATCCCGCTCCAGCAGGGCAAAGCAATGGTGACTGGAGGGGGCAAACCACATGCCCACTCGGATTCCGTCCTTGGCGGCCTCTTCGGTCAGGGGACGAACACCGTTGGGAAAACGCTCACGGTTCATATCCCAATAAGGGCCGTCAAAGGTGCGGTTTCCGCGCTCGTCTCTTGGATTTTTGAATAAAATATTCCCCGACTGCCAGCCGTCGTCGATCTGGACGATATCCACGCCCATTTCCTTGGCTGCCTCGATCTCCTTTCGGATAAAGGCCTCGCACACACGGTCGGCACTGTTGCAATCCCCCCAGGTATTGGACATGGTCACAAGCTCGGGGCAATGATTGGCATGGCGCAGATAGGCACGGCAAAGAGCCTCGCATTCGCCTCGGCGGCACTCGCCGTACACAACGGGATAGCCCTTGCTGTCCAAGGTGAGCGCACCCGTCTTTCGGGGCATGGAGAGCGTACCGGTGCACCAATCGGGGTTTTCGGAGATCAAAATGAAAGCACGGTCGGATTCCATATCCTCAAAGAAGAACAGCTCGCCCTCCAGC
>JAFTMU010000157.1 GCA_017452215.1 Clostridia bacterium | reverse complement strand
CGGTTATCAAAACGGGTGTGTTGCCGTAATCGGCTCCATGACCCAGGCGTTGCGGGCACAACGGGTTCTTGCAAGTGCCGCCATACAAGCCGAGGTGGTAAAGGCGGATGCCAAAGAAGAGAGAAGAGGCTGCGCTTACGCACTCTCCTATTCTTGCGCACAGGAGAATAACGTCAAGACCGTCCTTGGAAATCAGGGAATACGGGTGCGCAAATTTTATGGGAGAGAAGAGCAATGATCTATTTGGATAATGCCGCAACTGCCTTTCCACATCCTCGGTGTGTCACAGAGGAGCAGGCTCGTTGTATGCGGGACTATTGCGGCAATCCCGGGCGGGGCTCTCATTTGCTTGCCATGCGGGCGGCAGAAAAGATCTATGAATGCCGTGAGGCGATCGCCTCGCTTTTTTCCTGTCGGGATGCGCAAAACGTGATCTTTACCCTCAACGCCACCATGTCCATCAATATGGCCATCAAGGGGCTTTTGCATGAGGGAGACCACGTTCTGATCTCGGATATGGAGCACAATGCGGTGTTTCGTCCTATTTATAAATTGGCGAGGGAAGGGCGGATCAGCTATGATATTTTTTCTGCCCATGCTTTGGAGGAGGGAGACGTGAGCGACCGTGTGATCGCCTCGATTTTTGAGAAGCTTCGACCCAACACAAAAATGCTGATCTGCGCCCATGCCTCTAATATTTGCTCCTCTGTTTTGCCCTTGGAGCAGATCGGGGAGCACTGCCGACGAAAGGGGATCTTTTTTGTGGTGGATGCTGCGCAATCGGCGGGGCATTTGCCCATTGACGTGGAGCGGATGCAGATCGATGCGCTCTGTTTACCCGGGCACAAGGGGCTGCTCGGACCACAGGGAACCGGAGCTTTGCTCCTTGGGGAGAATATTTCCGCAGATACTCTCCTTGAGGGAGGGAGCGGATATAATTCCTTGGAGGGGAGCATGCCAAAGGATCCCCCCGAGAGGTATGAAGCCGGTACCCTGCCCACACCTGCCATTGCAGGCTTGTGCGCAGGGATACAGGAATTGAAGCGCATTGGGATCCAGCGGATCCATGAGCATGAAGTTACGCTCAACCGCTGCCTTTGCCGACGGTTGATGAAGCTTTCCAAAGTCAAGGTTTACGCTCCGCACCTGGAAGGGTCGGTGTTGCTGTTTAACGCCCAGGAGATCCCTGCCGATCGCATGGGGGCGATGCTCAACGAGCGTGGCTTTTGCGTACGCACGGGATTTCACTGTGCCGCTCTTGCCCACGCTTCCTTACGCACCCCTGTGACGGGGGCGGTGAGAGTCAGTCCCGGCATCTATAACACCATAGCGCACATGGACGCCTTTGCCGATGCAGTAGAGGAGATTTTGGAGGGAGAATTTTGAAAAGGAGAAGATATGGGGCTGTCTCAAATTGCAAATTTGAGACAGCCCCACGCATGAAAAAGCCGACGGTGGGCTTTTTCGCACGGGGAATTTGCGTTTTTCGCCGAAAATCCCATCCAACAAGGTCAAATTATGGGCGAAAATTGCGGCGTCAAGCCGCAAAGCAAAAACCAAAGGGGTGTCGACCAAATGCGGAACGCATTTGAGACACCCCTACCCCCTCTTCAAAAGCTTTTGAAACGTGGGGAATATAAAGCAGAGTTGTAACTGCTCTGCGCTGTTCCTAGCATTAGCTCCACCGTGTAGGGGCGATTCACGAATCGCCCGTTTTAAAAATTTTGTACTCCCTTACGGCGGGCGGTTCGTGAACCGCCCCTACAGGGTTGGTGGGACAAGGTGCGTTGGGTGGTGGTTGGGTGGCTTTACACAGATAAATGTTACATTTTTTGCAAAAAGACAACAAAACTCGTTACAAGATCCCTGCGTCGCCTGCCGCAAACGGCGACTCCTTGGTTTTGGATCGGCTCGCTTTGCTCCCTCTCCAAAACTTCGACTTCGCACACCGCTTTGCGGTGTTTGCTCCGCTCAGGATGACACATAGGGGTCTTATTGGTCAAAATATTCTTGTTTTTTCAAAATTGGGGCTCGCAAGCTCGCCTTGACCCCGGCGTACGGGAGGGTAGCATTGCGTAGCAATGGCGGGATCTATATACAGAAAAAAGGGAGGTGTCCCGATGCAAATTGCGATCGGGACACCTCTGTTGGGATTATTCGTTTGTGGAGGGGACTTCAACGGGCGGTTGCACGCCTGTCTCTCCCTTGTTCAGCTGGGTGCCCAGCGCTGCCAGCATCTGATAGAAATCGTCGGAGCTGAAATAGGTTTCGGGAAGCTCGCCATTCCATTGGAGGATGTAATAGTAGAGCAGAAGGTTGTCGAAATCCTCACCGTCCAGATCCTCGGGGTTCTTTGCCAGCACGTCACGAACCTGCTCGATGATGGCGGCGTCCTTTTTACCTGCGTACTCTGCGGCGTCCGCCTGGATCTCTACCACCTCACGGTCAGCCTGCGCTGCGATCTTGGCAACGGCTGCCTCGGCGTTTGCTTCGATCTCCGCACGCTTTGCAGCGGCCTCTGCTTCCATGGTCTTTTGCTCCTGCTCGATCTGCGCCTGCTTTGCCTTTTGCTCGGCTACCTGCTTGGCTTCTACGGCGTCGGTGAAGGCGTCGGAGAAATCGAGATTTTCAATGGAGGCGTCCAAAACCACAATGTTGTAATTTTGCAGCTGCTCTGCCAGCGCCGCACGGATATCGGTGGAGAGCTGAGAACGCTTATCCAGCAGCTCCTCTGCGGTATACCTTGCAAAGTCGCTCTTGACGGCTTCCTGGATGCGGGGCGCTACGATAACGTCGTAGTAGCCTACGCCGATCTCCTTATAGATGGTTTGGGCGTTGGACTTGGAGATCTGATAGTTGATGGTGTAGGTGACAGCCACCTCCTGAATATCCTTGGAGAAGCAGTAGAGGTCGATGGAAGCCTTTTGGTTACGGTTATCCATGTTGACGACCTCTTGCCAAGGAGCGCAGAAGTGTACGCCTGCCTCGTAGGTGATGTCCTCGACTCTACCGAAGGTGGTGACGATGCCTGTGTGACCTGTGGGAACCACACGAACGCAGCTGATTGCCGCAGTACCTACTGCTGCAATTGCCAGGAGTGCCGTGACGGCGTAGCGGACAGCCTGGTTTTTTGCCTTTGCGGAGACAAAGTAGGCGACGACGGCGGCGATGAGGAAGAGGATGGAACAAACAAACAGTGCAATCATTTTTATTTTTCTCCTTTCGACCGACTTTTGTCGGATTGATTGTGATTATATAATATCACAATTTGGAAATGCTGTCAAGTGATTGTATCAAAAAAGTTTTGAATTTACGATTTATTCACATATGAAACAAATCAGAGATTGAGAATGTGAAGGAATTATTTATATTTTGGAAGGAAAGTTTTACCGATTGCCGTAAATGCTTGACAATTTTGCGGTTTTATGGTATGATGAGGATAGATTTTTTATGATGCGAGGTGCAAAATGAAAAAACGGGTTACACCCTTAGGGCTTGCAGGCGTTGCACTGCTCCTTTGTCTCCTTACTCTGCTTGGAGTCGTAGCTCCCGTTTCGGCGGTGGACGTCTCCTCCTTGGATTATTCGATTGCCGGCAGAGAGAACAACACCGTTTTATCTGCCTTGGAGCTTTACGATCTGCTATTTGACGTCTCTCCCACCGAGGCGGAGGCGGCGTATCTGAACACCACGGGGATCACTATGTCCTATAACAGTCTGATCCCCGTCAGCCAGATTTCCTACGATTACAATTCCGACGTGGGGAGGCTTTCGGTTACGGTTCTTCCTTATACCTACGTTGCGGCAAACGGACAAGCGGTGACGTGGGTGCCTGTAAAGGCGATCATCGACGGCGAGGAGGTAGCCATGTCCCAAGAGGAGGACGGCTCCCGCATGGCGGTGGTGGAGGGATTGCTCTACACCGAAAACTTTGATATGCAGGTGGAGTACGCCTGGGGCGTAACGATTCCTGCGGATACGGTGCGGACGCTTCGTCTTGCGGCATACGAGACAGGCGCCGAGGCGATTGCAGAGCAGGAGGCGTACGACGCTTATCTTGTCGGCTACAATGCCGCCCTGAAGGCACACGAGGATTGGGTAGCGTACCAGGCTTGGATAGAGGAATACAAGGACTATTGCGATGCCATGGCAATCTATCAGCCCAAGAAGGACGCCTACGATTATTACGTTAACGTGGAGATCCCCGCTTACAAGTATAACATGGAATGCTACCGTACCTGGCAGGACTACTCTGTGTACTTGAACTATGTTACTGCCAACGCAACCGCCTACAACGCATACAAGACCTATTGCAATCAGATGGATGCGGTGAAGCGTAAGATCCAGCTGATGGAAAGCATCTTTGTTACGGATAGCCGCGGTTGGCAGCTTTACCGAGACATTATGGGCGGTTCGGTGGATTTTGTGCTTTCAAAGAAGAAGGAATTGGTTGAGATCGGAAAGTGCAATCCCGACGACATCAAGCTGGCGGGAGATTCCACCGAGGCGTTGCGTGTGCTTTTGCCAAAATACAACGAGCTGCGCAATGCAAAATACGCCGATGAGCATCAGCGTCTTGCGGCTCTGTACGGCTTCTACACGGAAAATTACGACGCATTGCGGAAGCATTTTTCGGGACTGTGCAGCGCTTTGTACGCTCTGTACGGGTTTGACGCAGTTTCGAGCCTTGCTTACCATCAAGGAAAATTGGATCACTTTTTACAGCTGATCGGTCAATTATATGCGGTATCTACCTGCCTGGATTCCTCCAAGCATCGGGATCCCAACTGGACGATAGAGGACAGAAAGCTGACGCAAGTGGTAGAGGCCTGCCAGATCCTGCCCGACGGCGACTGGGATCCTGCCAACTCCAAGATGCCCGCCGAGAAGGTGGCAGAGGTCTATTGGCCCGAGGAGCAGGCAGAGCCTACCGTACCCAAGGTGGTGCAGGAGCCTGAGGAGCCCGATCCCGTGCCCGATCCCGGAAAGGGGCCCGATTTCGTGGCGAATCCCTATGAGATCGAGGCGCCGGACGAGGTGGAGCATCCCGGACCCGTCAAGCCCGCCCCCACCTTTGATGCGGTGACTGCCGCTTTGATGCAGGAGATCGGGGAGGGCACCTTGAAGAAATATACGGGAGAGATCACGGAGAAAGAGCTTTCCTTCTCCTCGTCGGTCACCCGTCCCATTTCCATCGAAAACAAAAAGATGGTATTTTTCTACCACTACGACGGCTCTCTTTTGTGGAGCACGGAGGTGGATTACGGCGACAGTGTCAACTACCCAATGCCTGTGCGTGAGGCTACCGCCGAATACATCTACCGTCCCTTGGGTTGGGTAAAGATGGACGGCTCAAGCATTGACCTGATCGAGGTCAAGGAGGACCTTTCCCTGTATCCGTTGTATGAGATCACCAAGCAGACCTATACGGTGACTTGGATCCTGGACGGCGTTTCCTATACCTCCAGATGGAGCTACGGAAGCCTGCCTGTCCCCGGAGGGGACGTGCCTTTGTACGTTCCCGAGAGCCAATACTACCGCTATGAGTTCTCCGGCTGGGACAAAGAGGTGGTTCCCGTAACGGGGAACGTGACCTATGAGGGAATGATGAAAAGAGTTCCCAAGGAATTCAAGATCACTTGGGTGCTTTTGAATGGGGAAGAGCGAGTAGAGGAGCAATGGGCGTACGGTACGACGCCTACCTATCGAGGCACGCTCTCGGGTCTGACCGATAAGTACTTTTATGAGTTTACGGATTGGGACAAGAATCCTACGCCTGTAAAGGGAGATGCCGTATATACGGCG